>NZ_JBJQMA010000030.1:0-56071 GCF_046486065.1 Escherichia sp. WS547
GAAGTTGGATGCAAATGTCAGATCGTGTGCGCCTGTTAGGGCGCGGCTGGTAAGAGAGCCTTATAGGCGCATTTGAAAAACCTCCGGCTATGCCGGAGGATATTTATTTTTCTGTGCATTTCGTCACTTTCCCTTCGCAATAAACGCCCGTAATAACTCATTGCGCCACGGTATGATTTCGCCCTTAACTTATTGAAGGATGACTTCAGGCAAGGAGCGACCATGCTGCAACAGGTTCCAACGCGTGCTTTTCATGTGATGGCGAAACCGAGCGGTTCCGATTGTAATCTGAACTGTGACTACTGTTTTTATCTCGAAAAACAATCCCTTTACCGCGAAAAGCCAGTCACGCATATGGACGATGACACGCTGGAAGCGTATGTCCGTCACTATATCGCTGCCAGCGAAACCCAAAACGAAGTGGCTTTTACCTGGCAGGGCGGCGAACCAACGTTACTCGGGCTGGATTTTTACCGCCGAGCCGTGGCGCTACAGGCGAAATATGGTGCTGGCAGGAAGATAAGTAACAGCTTCCAGACTAACGGCGTTCTGCTTGATGACGAATGGTGTGCATTTCTGGCAGAAAATCATTTTCTTGTTGGGTTATCGCTGGATGGTCCGGCTGAGATCCATAATCAATATCGCGTGACCAAAGGCGGCAGACCAACGCATAAGCTGGTGATGCGTGCCCTGACGCTCCTGCAAAAACATCATGTCGACTATAACGTGCTGGTCTGCGTAAATCGCACCAGTGCGTTACAACCTTTGCAAATCTATGATTTTCTGTGTGATGCAGGCGTTGAGTTTATCCAGTTTATTCCTGTGGTCGAACGCCTGGCTGATGAAACGGCTGTTCATGCTGGACTTAAGCTACATGGTCCCGGCGATATTCAGGGCGAACTGACGGAATGGTCGGTACACCCCGAGGAGTTCGGTGAATTTTTGGTGGCGATATTCGACCACTGGATCAAACGCGACGTCGGCAAGATTTTCGTGATGAATATCGAATGGGCGTTTGCCAATTTTGTCGGTGCGCCAGGAGCGGTTTGCCATCATCAGCCAACCTGTGGGCGCTCGGTGATTGTTGAACACAACGGCGACGTTTACGCCTGCGATCACTATGTTTATCCGCAATATCGACTGGGGAATATGCTTCAGCAGACAATTGCAGAAATGGTAGATTCCCCGCAACAGCAGGTGTTTGGTGAAGATAAATTTAAGCAGTTACCGGCGCAGTGTCGCAGTTGTAATGTGTTAAAAGCGTGCTGGGGAGGCTGTCCGAAACACCGCTTTATGCTCGATGCCAGCGGCAAACCGGGACTGAATTATTTGTGTGCCGGGTATCAGCGTTATTTCCGCCATCTACCGCCATATCTAAAAGCAATGGCTGATTTGCTGGCGCACGGTCGTCCGGCCAGCGACATTATGCAGGCGCATTTGATGGTGGTGAATAAGTAAAAAAGCGGCCATTTTGTGGCCGCCTGCGGTTGATTGCCGGATAAGGCGTTCACGCCGCATCCGGCAAGGTCAGTGTGGCCCGATGTAGCGATAGCGCCGGCTTAATCAGATTTAATCTGCGCGCGTGGTGGATATTTTTTCAGGATCTCCATATACGCGTGCATTTCGGTCTGTAGCGGTACACCCATTGGGATATGGCGCACGCCGATAGAGTCGCTTTCCTGCGGATCGGTGTACAGGTTAAACACCGACGATCCCGCCGTTTGCATTACTGTGCCGGTGAATCCACCCTGATACCCGCTCTGGGTATACGCGTACGGTTGCTGGATCAGTACGTGATACTTGAACTCATCCATACGCACAGCAGCGAGTTTACCGTTGAGGAAGTAGTGCTCGGCCTTACGGTTAGACTGACCATTTGTTCCCAGGAAGAAAGATGTCTGGTCCACACCATCGATAAAGGTGGTTTTCGGTACTAAATTCGCTACTTTCGCCCCAGGATGCCCCGCCAGATCCAGTGCCGTAGGGAAGAGATCCGCCAGATCGACAATGCCGTCAGATTTACGCGGTTGGATCATGCCTTTCCAGTAAACGAAGGTTGGCACACGAACGCCGCCTTCCCATGTAGAACCTTTCGCACCGCGGAACGGCGTGCGACCGTGCGGCGGAACTTCGGCTTCCGGACCGTTATCAGAGGTGAACACAATCAGCGTGTTATCAAGCTGACCGTTTTTCTCCAGTGCTTTATACAGATTGGCGAAGATATCGTTCATCTCCACCATGCAGTCGCCGTAAGAGGTGCGCGCCGGAGAGCTACCCGCATATTTCGCATTTGGGTAGTTATCGAAGTGACAGCCGCGAGTGCCGTAGTAGAGGAAGAAAGGCTTATCGCTCTTCGCCATCTTGTCGAGGAACTTAACGCCATATTCCATCCAGCGTTGATCCAGGTCTTCCATATATTTCGGCGTAATGTCGGCAATGGCTTCCTGTTCACCGCCGCGCACGGCATGAACGTCATCTTTGCTGAACGGCAGTTTTTGGATGTATTCAGAACGATCCGGGCTCAGGGCGACTTCCGGGTTGACGTGAACATCACGCCATTCGGTATACATATCGGATACCGAGTTAAAGCCGCGGAAATCATCAAAGCCAACGTTCTGCGGCTGCGACTCTTTGTTTTCCCCCATATGCCATTTCCCGATGGCCTGAGTGACGTAGCCCTGATCGTGCAGCAACTACGGCAGAGTGGTTAACCCTTGCAGACCGCCCGGTTGCCCGTACATTGGCGGCATCAGAATGCCGTGGTGGATGGAGTATTGTCCGGTAAGAATCGTGGCGCGGGTTGGGGAAGAACTCGGTTGAGAATACGCCGAAGTTAAAATCAGCCCCTGGCTGGCAACGGCGTCGATATCTGGTGTAGGGTTACCCACCGCCACGCCGCCGCCGTTAAAGCCAACATCCATCCAGCCCACATCATCCAGCAAGAAAACAACCACGTTCGGTTTCTTACCGGTTTTTTTCTCAAGTTCTGCCAGCTTCTGCTGGGTTTCTTTGTCTTGTGCAGGATGCTGCATCACCGGCATCATGTTGTCGGCAATAGTGGTCGCCGGTTTAACCAGATACTGGTTTGGGTGATCGTATCCGGCAAAGCCTTTGCGTGCGGTGGCGGTTGACGGGGTATCTGCTGCGTTGGCCATGAGTGGAAGAGCGGCGGCGACAGCCACAACAAGAAGTTTGGGTGAAAACGAAAATTCCATGCAAAATGCTCCGGTTTCATGTCGTCAAAATGTTGACGTAATTAAGCATTGATAATTGAGATCCCTCTCCCTGACAGGATGATTGCATAAATAATAGTGATGAAAATAAATTATTTATTTATCCAGATAATGAATTGGAAAATCAGGAGAGCGTTTTCAATCCTACCTCTGGCGCAGGTGATATGTAAGGCGGTGATGTTATATCGCGTTGATTATTGATGCTGTTTTTAGTTTTAACGGCAATTAATATATATGTTATTAATTGAATGACTTTTATTATTCATTATATATATGTGTAGAATCGTGCGCAGGAGAAATATTCACTCAGGAAGTTATTACTCAGGAAGCAAAGAGGATTACAGAATTATCTCATAACAAGTGTTAAGGGATGTTATTTCCCGGTTCTCTGTGGCATAATAAACGAGTAGATGCTCATTCCATCTCTTATGTTCGCCTTAGAGCCTCATAAACTCCGGAATGACGCAGAGCCGTTTACGGTGCTTATCGTCCACTGACAGATGTCGCTTATGCCTCATCAGACACCATGGACACAACGTTGAGTGAAGCACCCACTTGTTGTCATACAGACCTGTTTTAACGCCTGCTCCGTAATAAGAGCAGGCGTTTTTTTATGTATCAGAAAGGTCCCGGAGGAGCTTGCCTCCGGGTGAGAAAGAACTACTGTGGCGGGTTGTTCTGCAACGTTAACATCAAACCGTCGCGGCGCATCGCTGCAGCTTCTTCTGGTTTGTGCAGTCTGTCCAGCGCGTCGGCAAGCCATGCGTAATCGTAGGCGTCCGGACGTTGTTTCAGCGCTGCGCGGAAGGCGAGCGATGCTTCCTGCCATTCTCCGTGCTTCATCAGCGACTGACCCAGTGTGCTCCACAACAGCGGGCGATCGCCGACGTTTTTGATTTGCTGGCGCAGCACTTTTTCAAGCTGTTCCGGGTTATTGGTTTTCAGACGCGGGATCGGCAGCAGTAGGCGATCGTCATACTGGCGTTTCAGGCCGTCGATGATAATTTGCTGGGCAGTATCATGATCGTCACATTCAATAAGATGTTCCGCCATTGCCACCTGCAACGCCACCTGATGACGCGTTTTCCGGCTTTGGTTTTTCCACCAGTTACGCAAACCTTCGCTACCGTTATCGGCACGCGCCTGATCCATCAGGCCAATCCATGCCTGTTGTTCCAGCATTGCACGATGTTCTTCATCACCAACATGGGCTTTCGCCATTGATGGGATGATATCCAGCAGCGAACTCCATGCACCTGTGCGGATATACGCCTGTTCCGCCAGACGTAATACTTCCGGATGGCGTGGCGTAACTTCCAGCAGCTTATCCACGCCGTGGCGTGCAGCATGGTTTTCATTACGGGCCAGTTGCAGACGTACACGGGTGATTTCTACCGGAATGGTGTCATTGCCGGCCAGCTCCGCTGCGCGTTCCAGATGTTGGTTGGCGCGTGCTTCATCACCACGTTGTTGCGCGGCTTCGGCAGCCAGTAGATAGTTCACCACCGGTTGTTCAGCGTGATCGGCATTTTTCGCCATCAGCTTTTCAACTTGCTGATAATCGCCTTCCGCTAGTTTCAGCAGCGCCTGTTCGGTCTGCTTACGGGCACGGCGACGCTTACGTCCGACAAACCACCCACGGGTGTGTGCGCCTGTGCGGAAGATCCGCCGCAGTAGCCACTCAATGGCAAACAGCACTACCATCGCCAGAATCAAAATAATCGCCAGGCCAGTGACGCTGGTTTCAATATTGTAGTTGTCGGTCTGAATCAATACGTAACCCTGATGACCGGCAATCATCGGGCCAACCACTATCCCCGCAATCAGCAAAACAAAGAGCAATAACACTTTTAGCATGGTTATTCTCCTTGCGGCGCGGCTGCCGGAGTATCAGCTTGCGGTGCAGGTGCAGGTGCAGGTGCAGGTGCAGGTTTAGCTTCCGTTGTCCCCGCTGCCGGTTGTGCCAACAGGTTACGCACGCGAGTCTGCATCAGTTTTTCCAGCATCGCCTGGCTTTGCAGGGTTTCCGGGAGATCCATCGAGATATTTTGCTGGCTTAACTGGTCCACCTCGTCGAGGAACGCTTTGGTGGTGGCATCATCAGTATCGTAGTAAGCACGTACCCAGGTGGAGACGTTCTCCAGCGCCTGGCGATAAGTCTCTTCCTGATGACGCGGTACGGCTTGTGCCGCGACCAGCAGGCGAGAGCGAATATTTTCGCGCAGATAGATATCCTGATTTGGCGCTAACAGCGGTACGGCGGTGTCATCACGACGGCGAATCGTAATGAAGTTGTCCATAAAGTTCTGCCAGCTTTTTTGTAGATTGATACGCCATTCGCTGATGGAACTGGAAAGCTCTTCACCGTCGGAATCCATCGGCGAACCATCGCTGTCATTATCGGCCAGACGCAGGTTATCTACCTGATTTGAAAGCTGATTAAGCTTAAGGATGATGCCGTCATAATCCACCTGCGATACCGCAGAAAGGCTGGCGATATCATCGGTAATTGCCCGACGAACGGTAATCAGACTCGGGTCATTCATATCCGCCAGGCTGGCATCTGCACTTTTCAGCAACGCTGCAGCGGTCGTGACGTCTTGATCGCTCCACAGCTTCCGTCCTGCGAGTTTCACCAGAAAATCGGCCTGAGCCAGCAGCCAGGTTTTAGCATCGCTGCCGGAAATGGTGGCGACCTTTTGTTGGACTTCATCCAACTGTTTTGCCAGCGTTTCTTGCTGACGATTCGCCTGCTCAAGCTGTACAGCTTGTTGCTTGATAATGCCTTCCAGCTCAGCTTTTTGGCTCTCCTGGGCTTTTTGCAGTGCCGTCAGTTGATTAGCCAGGGCATCGCTGGTGGCAGTCTGATTGACGGCCTGTTGTTTACCCCAGCCATACAAACCGACGCCCGCCGCCAGAGCAATAGCAATAGCCACCGCGCTGAGAATCAATGCGGTATTGTTCTTACTCTTTTTTTCTGTTGCGACAGGTTGTGACGTGGTGTCCACGGCCTCCCTGGTCTCTTCAACCACGGCGGAGGTTTTTTCTTGTTCCGTCATTATGGCTTCCTGTTATGAGAGTTATTGTAATGCCCGTAAAAGCGCATCGTTGTCAGCGTTATCGGCGACCTTAATGTCTTGCCAGCCCAGTTCCCGGGCGAGTTTCGCCAAACGCTCACTGACGACCAATAGTCGACAGTGTAGTAACCAGTGCTCACGATACCATTGTGGGATCAGCGACCAGAGTTGCTGCAACATTTCACCGCTGGTAACAACGACCGTCGTCACCTCGCGGGATTGCCAGCGCATCGCTTCTTCTGCACCATCGTAATGGATTGCGCATCGTTGATAACATTCACAAAAAGTGACCTCAGCACCGCGCGCCGTCAGGGTATCCCCAATTAGCTCACGACCGCCATTGCCACGTAATATCAGCGCACGTTTGCCCGCAATATTTTGTAATTCAGGTAATTGTAGCAAGACTTCGCTGATTTCCCGATCCTGCGGGTAGAGAATCTTCTGTCCGCTTACGGTATGTAGCGCCAGTGCGGTGGTGCGTCCAATGGCGAAATAATCAGGTAGTCGGGGCCATTTACGATCTTGCTGATGCAGCTGTGATTGGGCAAAAGCAACCGCGTGTTGCGAGAGGGCAAACAACAGATCCCTCTCCCCCAGCGCTGCAAGTTGATCAGCAAGTTGCGGTAATTGTCGACCCGGAGAAAACTCAATCAGCGGAAAATGCCAGGCCACCTGCCCCAGTGTGCGCAGACGGCTCACTAACTCTTCTCCAGCGGGAGACGGGCGGGTGACCAAGATACTCATGCCGGGGCGTCTCCGTTATAGACTTCAGCAAGGATCTCGCGCGCGCCGTTATTCAGTAGCTCTTCTGCCAGCGAAATCCCCATTTGTTCGGCATCTTGCGGCGCACCGCGGCGTTCACCGCGAATAATCTGCGAACCGTCCGGCGCGCCGACCAGCGCACGCAGCCAGATTTCGCCATCAATAAGCTCGGCGTAGCTACCAATTGGTACCTGACATCCGCCTTCGAGACGGGTATTCATGGCGCGTTCTGCGGTAACGCGCAGTGCAGTTTCGTGGTGATTCAGCGCGGCAAGCAGCTCGCGAGTGCGTGTATCATCAAGGCGGCATTCAATGCCCACCGCACCTTGTCCTACCGCCGGAAGAGAAATCTCGGGTGGCAACGCGGCGCGAATGCGTGACTCCAGACCTAAACGTTTTAGTCCGGCTACGGCAAGAATGATGGCATCGTATTCGCCGTTATCCAGTTTGCTCAGGCGAGTGCCGACGTTGCCGCGCAGGGAGCGGATAATCAGATCCGGGCGGCGTTCAGCCAGTTGGCACTGGCGACGTAAACTGGACGTCCCGACGATACTGCCTGCCGGTAACGCATCCAGACTGTCATAGTTATTGGACACAAAGGCATCGCGAGGATCTTCACGCTCACAAATAGTGACCAGTCCCAGACCTTGCGGGAATTCAACCGGCACATCTTTCATTGAATGTACGGCGATATCGGCGCGATTTTCGAGGAGCGCGACTTCCAGCTCTTTTACAAATAAGCCTTTTCCGCCTACTTTCGCCAGCGGCGTATCAAGAATCACATCGCCGCGCGTCACCATCGGTACCAGTTCAACGACCAGGCCCGGATGGCTCGCCATCAACTTGTCTTTGACATAGTGTGCCTGCCAGAGTGCAAGTGGGCTTTGGCGTGTGGCAATTCTTAAAACATTGTCTAACATGCTTGTTACCGTCATTATCATCCGTGGTCCATCCTAACATCCTTGCCAGAGCGATGTCAGTGTTGTGGTGAAACGTAGACGCCTGCGCAAACCGTAAAATGAGGTCTGGCAGTGGATCCTGACAGGAGTTTCACGCCGTCGTAATAAGGAATTTACAGAGAATAAACGGTGCTACACTTGTATGTAGCGCATCTTTCTTTACGGTCAATCAGCAAGGTGTTAAATTGATCACGTTTTAGACCATTTTTTCGTCGTGAAACTAAAAAAACCAGGCGCGAAAAGTGGTAACGGTTACCTTTGACATACGAAATATCCCGAATGCCGCGTGTTACCGTTGATGTTGGCGGAATCACAGTCATGACGGGTAGCAAATCAGGCGATACGTCTTGTACCTCTATATTGAGACTCTGAAACAGAGACTGGATGCCATAAATCAATTGCGTGTGGATCGCGCGCTTGCTGCTATGGGGCCTGCATTCCAACAGGTCTACAGTCTACTGCCGACATTGTTGCACTATCACCATCCGCTAATGCCGGGTTACCTTGATGGTAACGTTCCCAAAGGCATTTGCCTTTACACGCCTGATGAAACTCAACGCCACTACCTGAACGAGCTTGAACTGTATCGTGGAATGTCAGTACAGGATCCGCCGAAAGGTGAGCTTCCAATTACTGGTGTATACACCATGGGCAGCACCTCGTCCGTAGGGCAAAGTTGTTCCTCTGACCTGGATATCTGGGTCTGTCATCAATCCTGGCTTGATAGCGAAGAGCGCCAGTTACTACAACGTAAATGCAGCCTGCTGGAAAGCTGGGCCGCCTCGCTGGGCGTGGAAGTTAGCTTCTTCCTGATTGATGAAAATCGCTTCCGTCATAATGAAAGCGGCAGCCTGGGGGGCGAAGATTGTGGCTCCACCCAGCATATACTGCTGCTTGACGAATTTTACCGTACCGCCGTGCGTCTCGCTGGTAAGCGTATTCTGTGGAATATGGTGCCGTGCGACGAAGAAGAGCATTACGACGACTATGTGATGACGCTTTACGCGCAGGGCGTGCTGACGCCAAATGAATGGCTGGATCTCGGTGGTTTAAGCTCACTTTCTGCTGAAGAGTACTTTGGTGCCAGCCTTTGGCAGCTCTACAAGAGTATTGATTCCCCATACAAAGCGGTGCTGAAAACACTGCTGCTGGAAGCCTATTCCTGGGAATACCCGAACCCACGTCTGCTGGCGAAAGATATCAAACAGCGTTTGCACGACGGCGAGATTGTATCGTTTGGCCTCGACCCGTACTGCATGATGCTGGAGCGTGTTACTGAATACCTGACGGCGATTGAAGATTTCACCCGTCTGGATTTAGTGCGTCGCTGCTTCTATTTAAAAGTGTGCGAAAAGCTCAGCCGTGAACGCGCCTGCGTAGGCTGGCGTCGTGAAGTGCTAACCCAGTTAGTGAAAGAGTGGGAATGGGACGATGCTCGTCTGGCAATGCTCGATAACCGCGCTAACTGGAAGATTGATCAGGTGCGTGAGGCGCACAACGAGCTGCTCGATGCAATGATGCAGAGCTACCGTAATCTGATCCGCTTTGCGCGTCGCAATAACCTGAGCGTCTCCGCCAGTCCGCAGGATATCGGCGTGCTGACGCGTAAACTGTACGCCGCGTTTGAAGCATTGCCAGGTAAAGTGACGCTGGTAAACCCGCAGATTTCGCCCGATCTCTCGGAACCGAATCTGACCTTTATTTATGTGCCGCCGGGCCGGGCTAACCGTTCAGGTTGGTATCTGTATAACCGCGCGCCAAATATTGAGTCGATCATCAGCCATCAGCCGCTGGAATATAACCGTTACCTGAATAAACTGGTGGCGTGGGCATGGTTTAACGGCCTGCTGACCTCGCGTACCCGCTTGTATATTAAAGGCAACGGCATTGTCGATTTGCCTAAGTTGCAGGAGATGGTCGCCGATGTGTCACACCATTTCCCGCTGCGCCTGCCTGCACCGACGCCAAAAGCGCTCTACAGCCCGTGTGAAATTCGCCATCTGGCGATTATCGTTAACCTGGAATATGACCCGACAGCTGCGTTCCGCAATCAGGTGGTGCATTTCGATTTCCGTAAGCTGGATGTCTTCAGCTTTGGCGAGAATCAAAATTGCCTGGTAGGTAGCGTGGACCTGCTGTATCGCAACTCGTGGAACGAAGTGCGTACGCTGCACTTCAACGGCGAGCAGTCGATGATCGAAGCCCTGAAAACTATTCTCGGCAAAATGCATCAGGACGCCGCACCGCCAGATAGCGTGGAAGTCTTCTGCTACAGCCAGCATCTGCGCGGATTAATCCGTACTCGCGTGCAGCAACTGGTTTCTGAGTGCATTGAACTGCGTCTTTCCAGCACCCGCCAGGAAACCGGGCGCTTCAAGGCGCTGCGCGTTTCTGGTCAAACCTGGGGCTTATTCTTCGAGCGCCTGAATGTATCGGTACAGAAACTAGAAAATGCCATCGAGTTTTATGGCGCTATTTCGCATAACAAACTGCACGGCCTGTCAGTGCAGGTTGAAACCAATCACGTCAAATTACCGGCGGTGGTGGACGGCTTTGCCAGCGAAGGGATCATCCAGTTCTTCTTCGAAGAAACGCAAGACGAAAATGGCTTTAATATCTACATTCTCGACGAAAGCAACCGGGTTGAGGTGTATCACCACTGCGAAGGCAGCAAAGAGGAGCTGGTGCGTGACGTCAGTCGCTTCTACTCGTCATCGCACGACCGTTTTACCTACGGCTCAAGCTTCATCAACTTCAACCTGCCGCAGTTCTATCAGATTGTGAAGGTTGATGGTCGTGAACAGGTGATTCCGTTCCGCACCAAATCGATTGGCAACATGCCGCCTGCCAATCAGGATCACGACACGCCGCTATTACAGCAGTATTTTTCGTGATGAGCGTGCCGGAAAGCGAGGCTTATCCGGCATGCAATCTTAGCGGAAACTGACTGTTTCACCCGCTTGCTGCGTTGCCGCCTGTTCCAGCAAATCCCAGAAGGTTTCGCCGCTACGATCGCAAATCCACTCATCGCCTTTCAGATCAAAATGGTAGCCGCCCTGTTTGGTTGCCAGCCATACCTGGTGCAGCGGTTCCTGGCGGTTGATAATGATTTTGCTGCCGTTCTCAAAGGTAATGGTTAGTACACCGCCGTTGATTTCACAGTCGATATCGCTGTCGCCATCCCAGTCGTCCAGACGCTCTTCAATGGTCAGCCACAGTTGATCAGCCAGGCGATGAAATTCACTGTCGTTCATTGTTGTATCCTGTTTTTAAGTGATGGCGGCAGTATAGCGGCATGGGGTCAGGGCTTCAAAGTTTGCTCGTCTGCTGCGTTCTGGCATGATTCATCCGTCAACGGAATAATAATGTCTCTATATAGCGAAAGATTGGTCTTTTCATAAGGGCGCAAATACACCACGCCTTTTCCCTGTTTCTGGTAAATATTATGTTCCGCTCATCAAGCCGACATCCCCATGCCGACGATAAAAACAACGAACAAGCCAACAAACAAACCACATTGCGATAGTGCATAAAGCCATCCTGGCGCGAGGTGCCGATCACGAAACTACCAGCAAAACATAAATCGCCACGAGTAAGCGTTATACTCGCAGCATTTCCTCACTTTTCAGACTTCATAAAGAGTCGCTAAACGCTTGCTTTTACGCCTTCTCCTGCGATGATAGAAAGCAGAAAGCGATGAACTTTACAGGCAATCCATAATGAAAAACGTGTTTAAGGCACTCACTGTATTACTTACTCTCTTCAGCCTGACGGGCTGCGGTCTGAAAGGTCCGCTCTATTTCCCGCCTGCAGATAAAAACGCACCGCCGCCGACCAAACCGGTAGAGACGCAAACGCAATCCACGGTGCCGGATAAAAACGACCGCGCCACTGGCGATGGTCCATCCCAGGTGAATTACTAAAAGTCAGTTTCTGTACCCGCGTGATTGGAGTAAATGATGCAGTTCTCGAAAATGCATGGCCTTGGCAACGATTTTATGGTCGTCGACGCGGTAACGCAGAATGTCTTTTTTTCACCGGAGCTGATTCGTCGCCTGGCGGATCGGCACCTGGGGGTAGGGTTTGACCAGCTGCTGGTGGTTGAGCCGCCGTATGATCCTGAACTGGATTTTCACTATCGCATTTTCAATGCTGATGGCAGTGAAGTGGCGCAGTGCGGCAACGGCGCGCGCTGCTTTGCCCGTTTTGTGCGTCTGAAAGGGCTGACCAATAAGCGCGATATCCGCGTCAGCACCGCCAACGGGCGGATGGTTCTGACCGTCACCGATGATGATCTGGTTCGCGTAAATATGGGCGAGCCCAACTTCGAACCTTCCGCTGTGCCGTTTCGCGCTAACAAAGCGGAAAAGACCTATATTATGCGCGCCGCCGAGCAGACAATCTTATGTGGCGTGGTGTCGATGGGAAATCCGCACTGCGTGATTCAGGTCGATGATGTCGATACTGCGGCGGTAGAAACGCTTGGTCCTGTTCTGGAAAGCCATGAGCGTTTTCCGGAGCGCGCCAATATCGGTTTTATGCAAGTGGTTAAGCGCGAGCATATTCGTTTACGCGTTTATGAGCGTGGGGCAGGAGAAACCCAGGCCTGCGGCAGCGGCGCATGTGCGGCGGTGGCGGTAGGGATCCAGCAAGGTTTGCTGGCCGAAGAAGTACGCGTGGAACTCCCCGGCGGTCGTCTTGATATCGCCTGGAAAGGTCCGGGTCACCCGTTATATATGACTGGCCCGGCGGTACATGTCTACGACGGATTTATTCATCTATGAAGCAACCAGGGGAAGAACTGCAGGAAACACTCACGGAGCTTGATGACCGGGCGGTTGTCGATTATCTGATTAAAAATCCTGAGTTTTTTATCCGCAATGCGCGCGCAGTTGAAGCGATACGTGTGCCGCATCCGGTACGCGGCACCGTTTCGTTGGTCGAATGGCACATGGCCCGTGCACGTAATCATATTCATGTTCTGGAAGAGAACATGGCGTTGTTGATGGAACAGGCTATCGCCAACGAAGGGCTGTTTTATCGCTTACTCTACTTGCAGCGCAGTCTCACCGCCGCCAGCAGTCTCGATGATATGCTGATGCGCTTTCACCGCTGGGCGCGCGATCTCGGCCTGGCGGGTGCGAGTCTGCGCCTGTTCCCGGATCGCTGGCGTTTAGGTGCACCGTCGAACTACACTCATCTGGCATTAAGCCGTCAGTCTTTCGAACCGCTGCGTATTCAGCGTCTGGGGCAGGAACAGCACTATCTTGGGCCGCTTAACGGACCGGAGTTGCTGGTGGTGCTACCTGAAGCGAAAGCGGTGGGATCGGTGGCGATGTCGATGCTGGGAAGCGATGCTGATTTGGGTGTTGTGCTGTTTACCAGTCGCGATGCCAGTCACTATCAACAAGGGCAGGGAACGCAGTTACTTCATGAAATTGCGCTGATGTTGCCGGAGCTTCTGGAGCGTTGGATTGAACGCGTATGACCGATTTACACACCGATGTAGAACGCTACCTACGTTATCTGAGCGTGGAGCGCCAGCTAAGCCCGATAACCCTGCTTAACTACCAGCGTCAGCTTGAGGCGATCATCAATTTTGCCAGCGAAAACGGCCTGCAAAGCTGGCAGCAATGTGATGTGACGATGGTGCGCAATTTCGCTGTACGCAGTCGCCGTAAAGGGCTGGGAGCTGCAAGTCTGGCGTTACGGCTTTCTGCGCTACGTAGCTTTTTTGACTGGCTGGTCAGCCAGAACGAACTCAAAGCTAACCCGGCGAAAGGTGTTTCGGCACCGAAAGCGCCGCGTCATCTGCCGAAAAACATCGACGTCGACGATATGAATCGGCTGCTGGATATTGATATCAACGATCCCCTCGCCGTGCGCGATCGGGCAATGCTGGAAGTGATGTACGGCGCGGGTCTGCGTCTTTCCGAACTGGTGGGGCTCGATATCAAACACCTCGACCTGGAGTCTGGTGAAGTGTGGGTGATGGGGAAAGGCAGCAAAGAGCGCCGCCTGCCGATTGGTCGCAACGCTGTGGCGTGGATTGAGCACTGGCTTGATTTGCGCGACCTGTTTGGTAGCGAAGACGACGCGCTTTTTCTGTCGAAACTGGGCAAGCGTATCTCCGCGCGTAATGTGCAGAAACGCTTTGCCGAATGGGGCATAAAACAAGGGCTGAATAATCACGTTCACCCGCATAAATTACGTCACTCGTTCGCTACGCATATGCTGGAGTCGAGCGGCGATCTTCGTGGTGTGCAGGAGCTGCTGGGTCATGCCAACCTCTCCACCACGCAAATCTATACTCATCTTGATTTTCAACACCTTGCCTCGGTGTACGATGCGGCGCATCCACGCGCCAAACGGGGGAAATAATGCGTTTTTACCGGCCTTTGGGGCGCATCTCGGCGCTCACCTTTGACCTGGATGATACCCTTTACGATAACCGTCCGGTGATTTTGCGCACCGAGCGAGAGGCGCTTACCTTTGTGCAAAATTATCATCCGGCGCTGCGCAGCTTCCAGAATGAAGATCTGCAACGCCTGCGCCAGGCGGTACGGGAAGCGGAACCCGAGATTTATCACGACGTGACGCGCTGGCGTTTTCGTTCGATTGAACAAGCCATGCTCGACGCCGGGCTGAGTGCCGAAGAAGCCAGTGCAGGCGCACACGCGGCAATGATCAACTTTGCCAAATGGCGCAGCCGAATCGATGTCCCGCAGCAAACCCACGACACCTTAAAACAGCTGGCGAAGAAATGGCCGCTGGTGGCGATCACCAACGGTAACGCCCAGCCGGAACTGTTTGGTTTGGGGGATTATTTTGAGTTTGTGCTGCGCGCTGGCCCGCACGGGCGCTCAAAACCGTTCAGCGATATGTACTTTCTGGCTGCGGAAAAACTCAACGTGCCGATCGGCGAGATCTTACATGTTGGGGACGATCTCACCACTGACGTGGGTGGGGCAATTCGCAGCGGAATGCAGGCTTGTTGGATCAGACCGGAAAATGGCGATCTGATGCAAACCTGGGACAGCCGTTTACTCCCGCATCTGGAAATTTCCCGGTTGGCATCTCTGACCTCGCTGATATAATCAGCAAATCTGTATATATACCCAGCTTTTTGGCGGAGGGCGTTGCGCTTCTCCGCCCAACCTATTTTTACGCGGCGGTGCCAATGGACGTTTCTTACCTGCTCGACAGCCTTAATGACAAACAGCGCGAAGCGGTGGCCGCGCCACGCAGCAACCTTCTGGTGCTGGCGGGCGCGGGCAGTGGTAAGACGCGCGTACTGGTGCACCGTATCGCCTGGCTGATGAGCGTGGAAAACTGCTCGCCATATTCGATTATGGCGGTAACGTTTACCAACAAAGCGGCGGCGGAGATGCGTCATCGTATCGGGCAGCTGATGGGCACCAGCCAGGGCGGCATGTGGGTCGGCACCTTCCACGGGCTGGCGCACCGTCTGCTGCGTGCGCACCATATGGACGCCAATCTGCCGCAGGATTTTCAGATCCTCGACAGCGAGGACCAGCTACGCCTGCTCAAACGCCTAATCAAGGCGATGAACCTCGACGAGAAGCAGTGGCCGCCGCGCCAGGCAATGTGGTACATCAACAGCCAGAAAGATGAAGGCCTGCGTCCACATCATATTCAAAGCTACGGTAATCCGGTGGAGCAGACCTGGCAGAAGGTGTATCAGGCGTATCAGGAAGCGTGTGACCGCGCGGGCCTGGTGGACTTCGCCGAGCTGCTGCTACGTGCTCACGAGTTGTGGCTTAACAAGCCGCATATCCTTCAGCACTATCGCGAACGGTTTACCAATATCCTGGTGGACGAATTCCAGGATACCAACAACATTCAGTATGCGTGGATCCGCCTGCTGGCGGGCGATACCGGCAAAGTGATGATCGTTGGCGATGACGATCAGTCAATCTACGGCTGGCGTGGAGCGCAGGTGGAGAATATTCAGCGTTTCCTCAATGATTTCCCCGGTGCTGAAACTATCCGTCTGGAGCAGAACTACCGCTCTACCAGCAATATTCTGAGCGCCGCGAACGCCCTGATTGAAAACAACAACGGGCGTTTGGGTAAAAAACTGTGGACCGATGGCGCGGATGGTGAGCCTATTTCCCTCTATTGCGCTTTTAACGAACTCGATGAAGCGCGTTTTGTGGTTAACCGTATCAAAACCTGGCAGGACAACGGCGGGGCGCTTGCCGAGTGCGCCATTCTCTACCGCAGCAACGCCCAGTCGCGTGTGCTGGAAGAAGCACTGTTACAGGCAAGTATGCCGTACCGTATTTACGGCGGGATGCGATTCTTCGAACGCCAGGAAATCAAAGATGCGCTCTCGTATCTGCGCCTGATTGCCAACCGTAATGACGACGCGGCCTTTGAGCGCGTGGTGAATACACCAACGCGGGGTATTGGTGACCGGACGCTGGACGTGGTACGTCAGACATCGCGCGATCGCCAGTTAACACTCTGGCAGGCATGTCGTGAACTGTTGCAGGAAAAAGCCCTCGCCGGACGTGCTGCCAGTGCCTTACAGCGGTTTATGGAACTGATCGACGCCTTAGCGCAGGAAACTGCCGATATGCCGCTGCATGTACAGACTGACCGGGTAATTAAAGACTCCGGCCTGCGCACAATGTACGAGCAGGAGAAAGGCGAAAAAGGCCAGACGCGTATCGAAAACTTAGAGGAACTGGTGACGGCGACGCGCCAGTTCAGCTACAACGAAGAAGACGAAGATTTAATGCCGCTGCAGGCGTTCCTCTCCCATGCGGCACTGGAAGCGGGCGAGGGGCAGGCGGATACCTGGCAGGATGCGGTGCAGTTGATGACGCTACACTCGGCGAAAGGTCTGGAGTTCCCGCAGGTGTTTATCGTCGGTATGGAAGAGGGCATGTTCCCAAGCCAGATGTCGCTGGATGAAGGTGGGCGTCTGGAAGAAGAACGCCGTCTGGCCTACGTTGGCGTAACCCGCGCGATGCAGAAACTGACGCTGACCTACGCGGAAACCCGCCGTCTGTATGGCAAAGAAGTTTACCATCGCCCGTCGCGCTTTATCGGCGAGCTGCCGGAAGAGTGTGTGGAAGAGGTGCGCCTGCGCGCCACGGTAAGCCGCCCGGTCAGCCATCAACGGATGGGTACGCCGATGGTCGAGAACGACAGCGGCTACAAGCTCGGCCAGCGCGTACGCCACGCTAAGTTTGGTGAAGGCACCATTGTCAATATGGAAGGCAGCGGTGAGCATAGCCGTTTGCAGGTGGCGTTCCAGGGCCAGGGTATTAAATGGCTGGTGGCGGCTTATGCCCGGTTGGAGACGGTGTGACGTTGCGGGATGCGGTGCGCCACACCGCATTCCGCATCAGCACCTTACTTAGCGCACTTCTTCACATCAATATTCCAGTCAGCACCAGACGCAACCTGATGTTTCTGCGCAAAATTATCCATATTCAGCGCCACGGAAACATTCAATAAGCTGTTCAGATACACCATCGGCTGGCCTTCCGGCACATCGCCGAAGCTTGCGACATACGGCATTTTCCCTGCGTATTTTTGCTGGGAACCTTCGGAAATGGTCACACACAACGTGTCGTTGAGTTTGATTCCTGCCTGATTCAGCAACTCGTCGCTGATATTGCTCCAGACGTTGCCGTACTGAATATCGAGAATCGGGATATTGCCCTTCACTTCACCTTTTGTTGCTTTTGCTTTCTGATAAGAAAGTTCGACAACTTTTGCAGGAAGCTCTGGCCCCACCTGTTCGAACGTAATCGCTCCGGAAGCCAGACGCGCACCAGTGTAGGCATATACATCGCGACCATGGAAGGTATATGACTTTTCAGAACCTTTCAGGCGGTTAGCTTTTTCGTCGATTTCCCGGACGCTATCAATACCCAGAGTTTGTGCCACCAAAGTGAGCGTACCGTTATCTGGTGAAACGAAGTATTGACCGTTTTTGGTTTTCAGCACTACCGATTTACGGTCAGTGCCTACGCCCGGATCGACCACGCTAACAAACACCGAACCTTGCGGCCAGTAACTGGCAGTCTGATACAGGCGATAAGCGCCTTCCCAGATGTTATACGGTGGAATTTCGTGTGTTAAATCAAAGATTTTAAGATTATGGTCAACGCCGAATGCGACCCCTTTCATCGCCGAGACGGCACCATCTTTCAGGCTAAAATCAGTTTGTAAAATCAAAGCGTTATCCGCATAGGCGGATGATGATCCCAGACACGTTAATAAAAATAACGTTGCGAGCGTTTTTTTCATTTTTGTTTCCCTTCATTTATCTGATGATTTTCCAGCTGTGTAGCCAGTCCCAGTTTGTCTGGCCTCCTCGAGTGTACAATGCTTAACCTTTCCGCTCGACGGAAATCATGGTGACAAAAGGATAGCGTTGCCACGGGATTGCCCCGCCTTTCATATACATATGTGAAATTGTGCCATCAAGATAAAGCAACTGCTCAACGTTCAGTTTCGCTTTGGCATAACAGGCAAAATCATAAAAATTTGTCGCCTGCTGGCTCAACAAAAACACGGCGTTCCCTTGTTTATTAATCCCTACACCGTTACGAATTTTACGCGAGGCAACATTCGGGTGAATACGCGGATTAATTACGCCGTTTTCCATCAACATTGGCCCTGACTGCACCGCAAACTGAATCTCTTTACTGGTTTTAAAGGCATCCAGACGAACGATGCCGACTTTATCTCCCGCGACATAAAACACGCCGCCAGGACGAATAAAGAAATTCCCTTCACCTGAAGCGAGATTTAACGCCACCTTCTGCTGACCGTTTTCGATGTACAAACCGAGCGGCGCATAGCTTTCATCATAGATGCCGCCGTTCATCGCCATCTGCACCTGACCCTGACTATTAATATCCGCCAGCAGAGCATGTAACGTTCCCCACGCTTCGCCATTGGCTTTTTGCCAGTACATTTTCACCCGCTCTGTTTGAGGATTAACGATATACGCCTGTACGGTCAGCGCCGGATCTGAGAGTGCGCAATCATCAGCGGCAACAGCAAACAAGGGAAGTAAGGTGAGGGTGAGAAAAATCCGTTTGAGATTCAAGGTGATCATTCCTTTACCAATGAGTAGCCGATGCGCCATTATAGGTCCTGGATGTGGGATTTTTTTATCCTGTTAGCGACCTTGACGAGTACCAAAAAGCGCGAAGTTCAACTATTGTTCTGTGGTGTTCTGTTGCGTGTTGACGGCAAAATTTTGCTGGCGTAACATGCGCGCACGATCACTCTAAGAGGACATTCGCCTTGGACACACCCAGTAGATACTGGCTCACTATCCTGTCATCCAGGATCAACTCCTAAGGCTATCCCTTTTTGCTGATAGCCTTAGCGGTTGTCAGCGACCTCAATTTTTCCCGTCGCGCTGAGTCAGGCTGTTTAATGGTCTGAAACCCAATTTGTTTCTGTGTGCCCACCGAACTGTCCGATATTTTAAGCATTGGGAGTCCCGGTCATGCTGAGCGCATTTCAACTGGAAAATAACCGACTGACCCGGCTGGAAGTCGAAGAGTCACAACCCCTTGTAAATGCAGTATGGATTGATCTTGTCGAACCGGACGACGACGAGCGACTGCGCGTACAATCTGAACTTGGCCAGAGCCTGGCAACCCGCCCGGAACTGGAAGACATCGAAGCATCGGCACGTTTCTTTGAAGACGATGACGGCCTGCATATTCACTCCTTCTTCTTCTTTGAAGATGCGGAAGATCACGCCGGTAACTCCACTGTGGCATTTACCATCCGTGATGGTCGTCTGTTTACTCTGCGTGAGCGTGAACTGCCCGCTTTTCGTCTATATCGTATGCGTGCCCGTAGCCAGTCGATGGTAGACGGTAATGCCTACGAGCTGCTGCTGGATCTGTTCGAAACCAAAATCGAACAGTTGGCAGATGAAATTGAAAATATCTACAGCGACCTGGAGCAGTTGAGCCGGGTAATTATGGAAGGGCATCAGGGCGATGAGTACGACGAGGCGCTCTCCACGCTGGCGGAACTGGAAGATATCGGCTGGAAAGTTCGCCTGTGTCTGATGGATACCCAGCGTGCGCTCAACTTCCTGGTGCGTAAGGCGCGTTTACCGGGCGGGCAACTAGAGCAGGCGCGTGAAATCCTGCGAGATATCGAATCCCTGCTGCCGCATAACGAATCTCTGTTCCAGAAGGTGAACTTCCTGATGCAGGCGGCGATGGGCTTTATCAACATCGAGCAGAACCGCATCATCAAAATCTTCTCGGTGGTATCCGTCGTGTTCCTGCCGCCAACACTGGTTGCTTCCAGCTACGGGATGAACTTTGAGTTTATGCCAGAACTGAAGTGGAGTTTCGGCTACCCAGGCGCGATTATCTTTATGATCCTCGCGGGCCTGGCACCGTATCTGTACTTTAAGCGGAAGAACTGGTTGTAATATGAGTGCCGGATAAAGCTATTTTTTATCCGGCTTATTTCTAAAAATTGTCTTTTTTAAAGTCATGCGGATTGAAAACTCGCTCTATTTTATTTTCTTGTGTTAATTGATACTCAGTAAAATCGTTAATACCAATATGAGTGTTACGATAAGGGTATTCATTAATAACCATTAAGTAATTTTTCACGATGCAATTATCATTGCTCTTAATTGTCGGGAAACAGTAGAGATCTTCATACGGCCCTTCGATATATTTTTTATAGTCAGTGAAGCCATTACCGATATCAATGACATACCAGGTATGCCAACTACCTTCTGGTAGGGGATGTTGATTTTTAATTTCATTCTGATGCTTCAGATACCAATTTATTTTATCGCTGTCAGTCCATGGCAGATAATCAACGACCAGAAAGACTGAATTGCCAGCATCAGAGTATGTATACAAAATCTGTACAGGACGCAATGTCCATAAATTATAGATGCAGCATAGAAGAAATAAACATAATATAATTTTCTGGAGTTTACTTTTCATAGATAATTTTCGATTCTTTCGATAGTGTTAAAATTGGTGAAAAAAGGTTTGAAAGCAAAGTCTTTATGCCGTTGTAAAAAGAACCATATGCGAAAAAATCTATATTTGCTGTAAGTCTTGTTTTTTATATCAGTTACATCCAAACCAAAGTGGTCTTGTGCTATGAAATGAATGGTAGCGCTCCAGCCCATAGGATATTTTTGAAAATTTAAAAGAGAGATTTTTTGAGCTGAGATATCATGAATGCTGATTCCCAGGCCATTAAAATTATCTTTAAAATCATTGAATTTATTTAGTCTTGATGAAAGTAATTCGATCTTAATCTTTTGTAGGAGAAGAGGCCGGTATCCTATCGTAGGTGTTGAAGAAATATCATTTTCGATACATTCTTTGATTACACGTATTGGGCTATTATAATCATATTTGTTTATTCGTTCATGAAAAGATAAGTTCAATTCCTGGCTATGGAAACTGTTGCCATTTCCATATCTAAAATGATCAATCAGATCCTGGATGAGTGTTTTGTATTGTCCAAAAAAGGAAAACATTTTTGCCAGATCTTTCATTTCTGCAAATAAAATATCAATACATTCACTTTGTGATATTTTTGTTCCGGAAGTTGGAACACTAAAAGCACCATAAGTAGAATTCGGCCCAGGAAAATGGTATTTAATGAGGCGGTAAGGATCAACTTTTGCAGAGATGTCGCTTAAGCCGAGTGAGAGAAAATCTTGTTCTTCCATATCCCCATATTGCATATCATCAGCAGAAAAATCATCGAATAAAGTAATAGTTTCGAAAAGTGTACAGGGCATATTAATTGATGAGCCTAATATGTTGTTCATTTATATTCTCCTTTCTTATAATTAAGGGCAATGTTAATTTGATAAGAAATAATAGGGTAAAAAAATTTTAAAAAAGAAATGCACTTCACATTTTTCATTACATTCTGAAGAGAACTTGGTTAATGATTGGTCTTGCTCATCGCTAATAACATAATGCTGAATTTACTAAAAATGAAATTTATTAAAGCAAATGAAAATATACAACGACGTCTGGAAATTCTGCCTTTCCTTATGTGAGTCTCCTGTCAGCATGGCAATATGCCCACTCTCATGCAAGAGTCGGCATATTTTTTCAGAATATATTTATTTTTTATTTGGACGTTCTACGCTGCGTATAAATCGCATCCATCACAAAAATTGCCAGCGCCACCCAAATAAAGGCGAAGGTCACCATCTTATCGGCACCCGGTTTTTCACCATAAAACGTCACAGCCAGCAGGAACATCAGCGTCGGGCCAATGTACTGAAAAAAGCCTAACGTTGAGAGACGCAGGCGTGTCGCAGCCGCAGTAAAACACAACAGCGGTACGGTAGTGACAATCCCGGCGGCGATCAGCAGTAAATTCAGTGACATCGGGTTTTGCCCCATATGGCTAGTTGAGCTGTCGGCAATAGCAAACAGGTAAATCGCCGCCACGGGCAGCAACCACATAGTTTCGATTAACATGCCGGTTTGCGCTTCAACAGCAATCTTCTTGCGTACCAGGCCGTAGAAGGCAAAACTAAACGCCAGCCCCAGCGCGATAATCGGTAGTGAACCAAAAGTCCACAACTGAACCAACACGCCACATATCGCCAGAATCACCGCCAGCCATTGCATCCGGCGGAATCGCTCGCCGAGGAAAATCATCCCTAGCACAATGTTCACCAGCGGGTTAATAAAGTAACCAAGGCTCGCTTCCAGCATATGGTGATTGTTCACCGCCCAGATAAACAGTAGCCAGTTGCCACCAATCAGCACGGCAGAGACTGCCAGCATAAAAATTTTCTGTGGCGTCTGAATCAGCGTTTTTAAATAGGACCACTGGCGGCAGATGCTCATCAGCACCACCATAAAGAAAAACGACCAGATCACGCGATGCGTCAGGATCTCATCGGCGGGCACGTAGTAAATTAGCTTGAAGTACGCTGGCGCAATACCCCAAATAAAATAAGCGGCAAGAGCGAGTAATACGCCCTGCCGCGTTTGTTTTGCATCCATCGGGAATACTCATTTTTAATTGGTAACAGCAGTTTACCTGCTTTTACGTTATCAACCTACCATATAGGTGGCTGTAGCACTGGCAATATAAAGCTGTTCTTCATTGTGTAATTCAACGCGGGCGACGGCGACTTTATTGCCTGCACGTAACAGGCTACTGGTAGCAGTAAAACGCTCGCCTCTGCCTGGGCGCAGATAATCGACGCGAAGATCAATGGTCCCCATTCGCGATAGCCGCTGACGTAGTTCATCTTCACTGATGGTTTCGTGGCGGGTTAAGGTACTTCCCACGCACACCAGACCGGCGGCGATATCCAGCGCCGACGCAATGACCCCGCCGTGCAAAATGCTTTGCGCCCAGTTACCCACCATCATTGGCTGATTTTTAAAGGCCAGCTGTGCGAACTCTTTTTCGTAACGCTCCAGTTCCATCCCCAATGCGCGGTTAAATGGCATGTGATAAACAAACATCTCACCCACTAATTTCAGGGCTTGTTCAGCGGTCAGTACGGCAGACATATCATCCTTACACTTCATTAGTTAATGAAATGTTGATTTTATGCTTCTTTGTTGTTGGTTTCTACTTTAGGAAGGGATAACTAACGGCTATGGAGTTAAGTATGTAAAATAGCCCGCAGAAAAATATTCACCTTATCAATAATTCGTTACGGAGAACACGAGCGATGCGGACTCTGCAGGGCTGGTTGTTGCCGGTGTTTATGTTGCCTATGGCAGTATATGCACAAGAGGCAACGGTGAAAGAGGTGCATGACGCGCCAGCGGTGCGTGGCAGTATTATCGCCAATATGCTGCAGGAGCATGACAATCCGTTCACCCTTTATCCTTATGACACCAACTACATCATCTATACCCAAACCAGCGATCTGAATAAAGAAGCGATTGCCAGTTACGACTGGGCGGAAAATGCGCGTAAGGATGAAGTAAAGTTTCAGTTGAGCCTGGCGTTTCCGCTGTGGCGTGGGATTTTAGGCCCGAACTCGGTGTTGGGTGCGTCTTATACGCAAAAATCCTGGTGGCAACTGTCCAATAGCGAAGAGTCTTCACCGTTTCGTGAAACCAACTACGAACCGCAATTGTTCCTCGGTTTTGCTACCGATTACCGTTTTGCAGGTTGGACGCTGCGCGATGTGGAGATGGGGTATAACCACGACTCTAACGGGCGTTCAGACCCGACCTCCCGTAGCTGGAACCGCCTTTATACCCGCCTGATGGCAGAAAACGGTAACTGGCTGGTAGAGGTGAAGCCGTGGTATGTGGTGGGTAATACTGACGATAACCCGGATATCACCAAATATATGGGTTACTACCAGCTTAAAATTGGCTATCACCTCGGTGATGCGGTGTTGAGTGCGAAAGGACAGTACAACTGGAACACGGGCTACGGCGGCGCGGAGTTAGGCTTAAGTTACCAGATCACCAAACATGTGCGCCTTTATACTCAGGTTTACAGCGGTTACGGCGAATCGCTCATCGACTATAACTTCAACCAGACCCGCGTTGGTGTAGGGGTTATGCTAAACGACTTGTTTTGATGAACGGTTGAGTGGTTGGCAAATCTGGAATCCAGTATCCAGGATTACCCTCTCAGAGACTAAAAGCATTGCAGTTTCTCGCGCAGGCGCTGAAAATAGCGCCTGTTTTTATTTCAGGCAATCGGGGTGAATGTGGCGCAGGCGGAAGTGTTGAATCTGGAGTCCGGAGCTAAACAGGTTTTACAAGAAACCTTTGGCTACCAACAGTTTCGCCCCGGCCAGGAAGAAATTATCGACACTGTGCTTTCCGGCCGCGATTGCCTCGTCGTCATGCCCACTGGTGGCGGAAAATCCCTTTGCTATCAAATTCCTGCCTTATTGCTAAACGGCCTTACCGTGGTTGTTTCACCGCTGATTTCGTTGATGAAAGATCAGGTGGATCAACTGCAAGCCAACGGCGTGGCGGCGGCGTGCCTTAACTCGACGCAAACCCGCGAGCAGCAACTTGAAGTTATGACAGGCTGTCGCACCGGGCAAATCCGCCTGCTTTATATCGCGCCGGAACGTCTGATGCTGGATAACTTTCTTGAGCATCTGGCGCACTGGAATCCGGTGTTATTAGCCGTTGATGAAGCGCACTGTATCTCCCAATGGGGTCACGATTTCCGCCCGGAATACGCTGCCCTCGGTCAGCTGCGTCAGCGTTTTCCGACGCTGCCGTTTATGGCGCTGACTGCCACAGCCGATGACACCACGCGCCAGGATATCGTGCGCCTGCTGGGGCTGAACGATCCGCTGATTCAAATCAGCAGTTTTGACCGTCCGAATATTCGCTACATGCTGATGGAGAAATTCAAACCGCTCGATCAGTTGATGCGTTATGTACAGGAACAACGCGGTAAGTCGGGGATTATTTACTGTAATAGTCGTGCGAAAGTAGAAGACACCGCTGCGCGCCTGCAAAGCAAGGGAATTAGCGCGGCGGCCTATCATGCCGGGCTGGAAAATAATGTTCGCGCTGATGTGCAGGAGAAATTCCAGCGCGATGACCTGCAAATTGTGGTGGCGACGGTGGCGTTCGGCATGGGCATCAATAAACCAAACGTTCGCTTCGTGGTGCATTTTGATATTCCGCGCAACATTGAATCCTATTATCAGGAAACCGGACGCGCCGGGCGTGATGGCCTGCCCGCGGAAGCGATGCTGTTTTACGATCCGGCGGATATGGCGTGGCTGCGTCGTTGTCTGGAAGAGAAACCGCAGGGGCAGTTACAGGATATCGAACGTCATAAACTCAATGCGATGGGCGCGTTTGCCGAAGCGCAAACTTGCCGTCGTCTGGTGCTGCTGAACTACTTTGGCGAAGGGCGGCAGGAGCCGTGCGGGAACTGCGATATCTGCCTCGATCCGCCGAAACAATACGATGGTTCAACCGATGCTCAGATTGCCCTTTCCACCATTGGTCGTGTGAATCAGCGGTTTGGGATGGGTTATGTGGTGGAAGTGATTCGTGGCGCTAATAACCAGCGTATCCGCGACTATGGTCATGACAAACTGAAAGTCTATGGCATGGGCCGTGATAAAAGCCATGAACATTGGGTGAGCGTGATCCGCCAGCTGATTCACCTCGGCCTGGTGACGCAAAATATTGCCCAGCATTCTGCCCTACAACTGACAGAGGCTGCGCGTCCGGTGCTGCGCGGCGAATCCTCTTTGCAACTTGCCGTGCCACGTATCGTGGCGCTCAAACCGAAAGCGATGCAGAAATCCTTCGGCGGCAACTACGATCGCAAACTGTTCGCCAAATTACGCAAACTGCGTAAATCGATTGCCGATGAAAGCAATGTCCCGCCGTACGTGGTGTTTAACGACGCAACCTTGATTGAGATGGCGGAACAGATGCCGATCACTGCCAGCGAAATGCTCAGCGTTAACGGCGTTGGGATGCGCAAGCTGGAACGCTTTGGCAAACCGTTTATGGCGCTGATTCGTGCACATGTTGATGGCGATGACGAAGAGTAGTCAGCAGGATAAAAAAGTGCCAGGATGAAGACTCCGTAAACGTTTCCCCCGCGAGTCTAATGTATGTTGATGTTATTCCTCACCGTCGCCATGGTGCACATTGTGGCGCTTATGAGCCCCGGTCCCGATTTCTTTTTTGTCTCTCAGACCGCTGTCAGTCGTTCCCGTAAAGAAGCGATGATGGGCGTGCTGGGCATTACCTGCGGCGTAATGGTTTGGGCTGGGATTGCGTTGCTTGGCCTGCATTTTATTATCGAAAAAATGGCCTGGCTGCATACACTGATTATGGTGGGCGGTGGCCTGTATCTCTGCTGGATGGGTTATCAGATGCTGCGTAGCGCACTGAAAAAAGAGGTCGTTTCTGCGCCTGCGCCACAGGTAGAACTGGCAAAAAGCGGACGCAGTTTCCTGAAAGGCTTACTGACCAATCTCGCCAATCCGAAAGCGATTATCTACTTTGGTTCGGTATTCTCGCTGTTTGTCGGCGATAACGTCGGCACCACTGAGCGCTGGGGCATTTTCGCGTTGATTATTATCGAAACACTGGCGTGGTTTACCGTCGTTGCCAGCCTGTTTGCCCTGCCGCAAATGCGCCGTGGTTATCAACGTCTGGCGAAGTGGATTGATGGTTTTGCCGGGGCGTTATTTGCCGGATTTGGCATTCATTTGATTATTTCGCGTTGATGCCAGACGCGTCATCAGAGTAAGTCGGATAAGGCGTTTACGCCGCATCCGACATTATTTTTCACGCATGCCTCGCCGATGCTAACAGCGCTCCCACCAGCATAAACAACGAGCCGAAAATCTTATTCAGCGCCTTCATCTGCTTTGGTCCTTTAATCCATAGAGCAATCCGTTGAGCAAGGGTGGCGTAACCGATCATCACAATAATATCGACCACAATAGTCGTGACGCCGAGCACGATATACTGCATCAGCTGCGGCTGTTGCGGCATGATGAATTGCGGAAATAGCGCCGCCAGAAACACAATACTTTTGGGATTGGTGAGATTCACAAAAACTGCGCGCTGGAACAAATGTCGACGCGATTGAGTAGAGGCCAGCGATTTAAGATCAATTGCGCCAGCGGCGCGCCACTGCTGAATCCCAAGCCAAATCAGATAAGCTGCGCCCGCCCACTTCAACACTTCAAACGCAATCACTGAGCGGGAAAATAGCGTCCCCAAACCCACGCCAACCAGCACAATATGAATCGCCAGTCCGGTCTGAAGCCCAGCAATAGACGCCACCGCGCCGCGATAACCATGGTTGAGCGAGGTGGTCATGGTGTTGATTGCGCCAGAGCCTGGCGACAGGCTTAAAATGATCGATGTCAGCAGGTAGGCAAACCACCATTCTAAGGTCATGATGAACTCCCGGTGTGTCTATTTTTGTGCCACAATACGCTACTGTCGCAGCGTTGTGTCAGGCACGCTTAAAAAAACGATTTTACGTGGTTTAAGAGGCAGATTACCCGATGTTTCAGCAGCAAAAAGACTGGGAAACAAGAGAAAACGCGTTTGCTGCTTTTACCATGGGACCGCTGACTGATTTCTGGCGTCAGCGAGATGAAGCAGAGTTTACTGGTGTGGATGACATTCCGGTGCGCTTTGTCCGTTTTCGCGCACAGCACCATGACCGGGTGGTAGTCATCTGCCCGGGGCGTATTGAGAGCTACGTAAAATATGCGGAACTGGCCTACGACCTGTTCCATTTGGGGTTTGATGTCTTAATCATCGACCATCGCGGGCAGGGACGTTCCGGTCGCCTGTTAGCCGATCCGCATCTCGGGCATGTTAATCGCTTTAATGATTATGTTGATGATCTGGCGGCATTCTGGCAACAGGAAGTTCAGCCCGGTCCGTGGCGTAAACGTTATATACTGGCACATTCGATGGGCGGTGCGATCTCCACATTATTTCTGCAACGCCATCCAGGTGTATGTGACGCCATTGCGCTAACTGCGCCAATGTTTGGGATCGTGATTCGTATGCCGTCATTTATGGCACGGCAGATCCTCAACTGGGCCGAAGCGCATCCACGTTTCCGTGATGGCTATGCAATAGGCACCGGGCGCTGGCGCGCGTTGCCGTTTGCTATCAACGTACTGACCCACAGCAGACAGCGATATCGACGTAACTTACGCTTTTATGCTGATGACCCAACGATTCGCGTCGGTGGGCCGACCTACCATTGGGTACGCGAAAGTATTCTGGCTGGCGAACAGGTGTTAGCCGGTGCGGGTGATGACACCACGCCAACGCTTCTCTTACAAGCTGAAGAGGAACGCGTGGTGGATAACCGCATGCATGACCGTTTTTGTGAACTCCGCACCGCTGCGGGCCATCCTGTCGAAGGAGGACGGCCGTTGGTAATTAAAGGTGCGTACCATGAGATCCTTTTTGAAAAGGACGCAATGCGCTCAGTCGCGCTCCACGCCATCGTTGATTTTTTCAACAGGCATAACTCACCCAGCGGAAACCGCTCTACAGAGGTTTAAATTTCTTATGTACCAGGTTGTTGCGTCTGATTTAGATGGCACGTTACTTTCTCCCGACCATACGTTATCCCCTTACGCCAAAGAAACTCTGAAGCTGCTCACCGCGCGCGGCATCAACTTTGTGTTTGCGACCGGTCGTCACCACGTTGATGTGGGGCAAATTCGCGATAATCTGGAGATTAAGTCTTACATGATTACCTCCAATGGCGCGCGCGTTCACGATCTGGATGGCAATCTGATTTTTGCTCATAACCTGGATCGCGACATTGCCAGCGATCTGTTTGGCGTAGTCAACGACAATCCGGACATCATTACTAACGTTTATCGCGACGACGAATGGTTTATGAATCGCCATCGCCCAGAAGAGATGCGCTTTTTTAAAGAAGCGGTGTTCAAATATGCGCTGTATGAGCCTGGATTACTGGAGCCGGAAGGCGTCAGCAAAGTGTTCTTCACCTGCGATTCCCATGAACAACTGCTGCCGCTGGAGCAGGCGATTAACGCTCGCTGGGGCGATCGCGTCAACGTCAGTTTCTCTACCTTAACCTGTCTGGAAGTGATGGCGGGCGGCGTGTCGAAAGGCCATGCGTTGGAAGCAGTGGCGAAGAAACTGGGCTACAGCCTGAAGGATTGTATTGCCTTTGGTGACGGGATGAACGACGCCGAAATGCTGTCGATGGCGGGGAAAGGCTGCATTATGGGCAGTGCGCACCAGCGTCTGAAAGATCTGCATCCGGAGCTGGAAGTGATTGGTACTAATGCCGACGACGCGGTGCCGCATTATCTGCGTAAGCTCTATTTATCGTAATCGTTCTTTATTTGGCCAGTTGTCAACCTGATACTTCGCTACAATGGATACTCGTTAATCAAAGAGTTTTCCATTGTGGCGCTACTTATCATCACCACGATTCTGTGGGCCTTCTCCTTTAGCTTTTATGGCGAGTACCTTGCGGGGCACGTCGATAGCTATTTTGCGGTGCTGGTGCGCGTTGGCCTGGCGGCACTCGTTTTTTTGCCGTTTCTGCGTACCCGTGGCAATAGCCTGAAAACGGTCGGCCTGTATATGCTGGTGGGCGCGATGCAGCTCGGCGTGATGTATATGCTGAGTTTTCGCGCCTATCTCTACCTGACGGTCTCCGAATTGTTGCTGTTCACCGTACTGACGCCGCTCTACATTACGTTGATTTATGACATCATGAGTAAGCGCCGTCTGCGCTGGGGCTATGCTTTTAGCGCCTTGTTGGCGGTGATTGGTGCCGGGATTATTCGCTATGATCAGGTCACCGACCACTTCTGGATTGGCCTGCTGCTGGTGCAGCTCTCCAATATCACTTTTGCCATCGGCATGGTGGGTTACAAACGTCTGATGGAAACTCGCCCGATGCCGCAGCATAACGCCTTTGCGTGGTTCTATCTTGGCGCGTTCCTGGTGGCGGTGATTGCATGGTTCTTGCTGGGAAATGCGCAGAAAATGCCACAAACCACGTTGCAATGGGGCATTCTGGTGTTTCTTGGCGTGGTGGCTTCCGGGATTGGCTACTTTATGTGGAACTACGGCGCAACCCAAGTAGACGCCGGAACGCTGGGTATTATGAATAATATGCACGTTCCGGCAGGGCTGCTGGTAAACCTGGCTATCTGGCACCAACAGCCGCACTGGCCAACGTTCATTACAGGCGCGCTGGTGATCCTGGCCTCACTGTGGGTGCATCGTAAGTGGGTCGCTCCGCGCTCTTCACAAACGGCAGATGATCGCAGGCGTGATTGCGCGCTGAGCGAATAAACGCTTCAGTAATCGGCTGACGCTGCTCGCCATCGCGCACGGCGGCGTACAGTCGGCTCCACAAGCCTTCGCCCAGGGTTTTGGTCACCACCAGACCCTGGCGCTCAAAACTCTCTACTACCCAATGCGGCAGGGCGGCAATACCCATCCGCGCGGCAACCATCTGAATCAACAATAAGGTGTTATCGACGCTTTTCAGTGACGGGCTGACGCCTGCCGGCTGAAGAAAATGCCGCCAGACATCCAGTCGGCTACGCTGCACCGGATAAATCAACAGCGTCTCGCTGGCGAGATCTTCCGGTGTAATACGCGTTTTTGCCGCCAGCGGATGGTCAGGTGCCAACACCAGACGCACTTCATAATCGAACATCGGCGAATAATGCAGGCCACTGCGCGGCAGAATATCTGACGTCATCACCAGATCCAGCTCGCCCTGTTGCAACGCAGGCTGCGGGTCAAACGTCACGCCCGATTTAAAGTCCATCTCGACCTGCGGCCAGTTCTTATGGAAATTTTCTAACGCGGGCGTCAGCCACTGAATACAGCTATGGCACTCAATGGCGATGCGCAGACGCGTCTGCTGCGGTTCATTGCAGGCTTGCAGTGCCTGGCTAATTTGTGGCAGCACCTGGTTTGCCAGTTGCAACAGGATTTCTCCCTGCGGTGTAAAGCGAAGCGGCTGGCTCTTACGCACAAATAGCCGGAAGCCAAGGCGTTGTTCCAGATCGCTAAACTGGTGAGACAGGGCGGATTGCGTCTGATGCAACGTCGCCGCAGCGGCTGCGAGCGAGCCGCAGTTCCGCAACGCTTGTAGCGTTTTCAGATGTTTTACTTCGATCATGAAAGTCCTTCACTTCGGCATGAATAATTTGCGCTTGAGGAATATACAGTAACCGCCAATTATGGATGTGTAAACATCTGGACGGCTAAATACTAAAAATTCCATAAGGGGCATATAATGACAATTCTTAATCACACCCTCGGTTTCCCTCGCGTTGGCCTGCGTCGCGAGCTGAAAAAAGCGCAAGAGAGTTATTGGGCGGGGAACTCCACGCGTGAAGAACTGCTGGCGGTAGGGCGTGAATTGCGTGCTCGTCACTGGGATCAACAAAAGCAAGCGGGTATCGACCTGCTGCCGGTGGGCGATTTTGCCTGGTACGATCATGTACTGACCACCAGTCTGCTGCTGGGTAACGTTCCGGCGCGTCATCAGAACAAAGATGGTTCGGTAGATATCGACACCCTGTTCCGTATTGGTCGTGGACGTGCGCCGACTGGCGAACCTGCGGCGGCAGCGGAAATGACCAAATGGTTTAATACCAACTATCACTACATGGTGCCGGAATTCGTTAAAGGCCAACAGTTCAAACTGACCTGGACGCAGCTGCTGGACGAAGTGGACGAGGCGCTGGCGCTGGGCCACAAGGTGAAACCTGTGCTGCTGGGGCCGGTTACCTACCTGTGGCTGGGTAAAGTGAAAGGTGAACAGTTTGATCGCCTGAGCCTGCTGAACGACATTCTTCCGATTTATCAGCAAGTGCTGGCAGAACTGGCAAAACGCGGCATTGAGTGGGTACAGATTGATGAACCCGCGCTGGTACTGGAACTGCCGCAGGCGTGGCTGGACACATACAAACCCGCTTACGACGCGCTCCAGGGACAGGTGAAACTGCTGCTGACCACCTATTTTGAAGGCGTAACGCCAAATCTCGACACGATTACTGCGCTGCCTGTTCAGGGTCTGCATGTCGATCTTGTACATGGTAAAGATGACGTTGCTGAACTGCACAAGCGTCTGCCTTCTGACTGGCTGCTGTCTGCGGGTCTGATCAATGGTCGTAACGTCTGGCGCGCCGATCTTACCGAGAAGTATGCGCAAATTAAGGACATTGTCGGCAAACGCGATTTGTGGGTGGCATCTTCCTGCTCACTGCTGCACAGCCCCATCGACCTGAGCGTGGAAACGCGTCTTGATGCAGAAGTGAAAAGCTGGTTTGCCTTCGCCCTGCAAAAATGTCATGAACTGGCACTGCTGCGCGATGCGCTGAACAGTGGTGACACGGCTGCTCTGGCAGAGTGGAGCGCTCCGATTCAGGCGCGTCGTCACTCTACTCGTGTTCATAATCCGGCAGTAGAAAAGCGTCTGGCGGCGATCACCGCCCAGGACAGTCAGCGTGCGAATGTCTATGAAGTGCGTGCTGAAGCCCAGCGTGCGCGTTTTAAACTGCCCGCGTGGCCGACCACCACGATTGGTTCCTTCCCGCAAACCACGGAGATTCGTACCCTGCGTCTGGATTTTAAAAAGGGTAATCTCGACGCCAATAACTACCGCACGGGCATTGCGGAACATATCAAGCAGGCCATTGTTGAGCAGGAACGTTTGGGACTGGATGTGCTGGTACATGGCGAGGCTGAGCGTAATGACATGGTGGAATACTTTGGCGAGCACCTCGACGGTTTTGTCTTTACGCAAAACGGTTGGGTACAGAGCTACGGTTCACGCTGCGTGAAGCCACCGATTGTTATTGGTGACGTTAGCCGCCCGGCACCGATTACCGTTGAGTGGGCGAAGTATGCGCAATCCCTGACTGATAAACCGGTGAAAGGGATGTTGACCGGCCCGGTGACTATTCTCTGCTGGTCGTTCCCGCGTGAAGATGTCAGCCGTGAAACCATCGCCAAACAAATTGCGCTGGCGCTGCGTGATGAAGTGGCGGACCTGGAAGCCGCTGGAATTGGCATCATCCAGATTGATGAACCGGCACTGCGCGAAGGTTTACCGCTGCGTCGCGGCGACTGGGATGCCTATCTCCAGTGGGGCGTGGAGGCTTTCCGTATCAACGCCGCCGTGGCGAAAGATGACACACAAATCCACACTCACATGTGTTACTGCGAGTTCAACGACATCATGGATTCGATTGCGGCGCTGGACGCAGACGTCATCACCATCGAAACCTCGCGTTCCGACATGGAGTTGCTGGAGTCGTTTGAAGAGTTTGATTATCCAAATGAAATCGGTCCTGGCGTCTATGACATTCACTCGCCAAACGTACCGAGCGTAGAATGGATTGAAGCCTTGCTGAAGAAAGCGGCAAAACGCATTCCGGCAGAGCGTCTGTGGGTCAACCCGGACTGTGGCCTGAAAACGCGCGGCTGGCCAGAAACCCGCGCGGCACTGGCGAACATGGTGCAGGCGGCGCAGAATTTGCGTCGGGGATGACGAATATTAACGAGTCACTGTAAATTGCAGTACGATAATGGCTTCCAGCACTGGAAGCCATTTTGCATGAGTGCCAGATTGAAGCTGATCTTCAGGAGCAGAAATAACCGAATCGTTTTTTTCGCAAAACACAGTTTTGAGTGATTCCGTTCAGTAATCAACGCTACGTTATTTATTCTCACGTTGCACGAGATTGTATCCCTTTTCACTAACGTGGTAGTGAGGCATAGACTTATTCCCGCTATCCTCAATAATAACCAAACCTTCGTTAGCTAATTTGTTAACAATGTTAACAACATTCCCGAATCCTGGAATTTGCCTTATGGATAGTGTGCGATCGAGATTCATCCAGTTCCAGTTTATATCTTTCTTAGTCATAACGTTCAGCACGTTAAGTTCATTTTTAGTGATCACGATATTCTGTACCAAAATTGATGAGTATCTTATTGAAAGATCACAATGTAAATCATGCTCCTGTAATGGCTGGATCAGAAGAGGTTGTCTTGTTGTTCTTTGATAAGATTCAATCCATATTGAGAAACTCTGTAGCGTGGTCTAGAGTTGCCCTCACCATTTACGATATCAACCAACCCATGATTAACCAGCTTTGTTACGATATTCGCTACGTTGCCAAATCCTGGAATATTTCGTATAGCTAAAGTACGATCCAGCACCATCCAGCTCCAGTCAATATCTTTCTCAGCCATAACTTTCAGCACGTTAAATTCAACTATCGTAATCGTCATTTTGTTGCATCCGGATGAAATAAGTCAGTATCTTTAATTTTAAAGTCTTCTAGAGTTGCAGTATGTACATTATTCCATAATTCATATCCATCTAAACCTTTCGGTTCACCTGTTTCCCATCCTAAATTACAATAACGCTGATACTCGCGACATTCATGAGTATAGTAGTTCAGATCGTATTTTTCAGGAAGCAATTCTTTATTTGCTATTTTCTTTAGCCTTGAAATCATTACATCATTAGCTGGATCATGATCAAATCTGGAGATATGCTTTTCAACAATAGCGATACCTTCCCTGTTGATTGTTACGCCATCTATCGTCAGGTTTTCAATTGGACCACCGGCAAGGTCGGGATTAAATGGTCTTCCTGATACTGCTCCTCTGGCTCCGAAATGCTCAAGTGATTCCAAATCAGGGAATCTCATTCTTCCCAGAACAACTCCAGCAACTATTGAAGCACCAGCGATGAGTAACCCTTTGTTATCCATAACTTGATCGTAACCAGCAGGTGCATCTCCTCCCAACTTGTTTGCTGTTTCCCTGAATCCTTCGATATTCCCATTGTATATGCCGCCAGCAGCAAGCAGTCTGCCAACCGCTTTACTATTGAGTGTTTTGAGGCCATTATCATCTTTAGTTTTTGGCCGTGGTATAAACAGACGGTTGTAGTTATCGGGAAATGCCAAATAACTAAATTCAGTATTAGCAATCAGATGCCTGGAGAGTATATATTCATAACTGACAGTGATGGTTTCTGTATCCAGATTGTTCTCAGTAAACAGGTGATTGATTGCTGATAAGAGCGCGCCGCGAAGTTGAATGTTGTAATATTTCTCCCATCGACCAAATCTATTGATCCGATAGAAGTCAAACTCCATGAACAACTGCTCGTTATTGTTAATAGCGTTAATAAGTAACGGGGAGCTTTTGTCAATCAATTTACAGAAACTAAGGCCATGCAATTGTGACCCTTTGCCTGTATTCGTAATACTATTAGAGAGCGAGAACGCGAAGATTTCATCTTCATGGCCAATCTGCCAGCGATTACCTATTGATGCGCTCGTTCCACAACGAGAGGAAATACATCCTTGTTGTTCTCCGGTTATGTTCAGGTAAATAATATCACTCATCCTTGAAAAACCTTTTGTTAATTCTTTTGTGAAAGAAAAATAGTATTGTTATTTTTTACCTTTATTTACGCCTAAAAGGGATGAACTAAAATGTGAAAAACAAAATGTTTCACTTTAATATCTTTTTATCAGGAAGGTCTGAGATAATTTATAATTAATGTGAATGTGTTGATAATAATTAATGTTTGTTTGAGAATGGGAGTTGATGGTAAATCTCTAAGGTGTCTGCCAGTGAAGAGATTCACTTATGACTATTACTTGCCGACTTTCTTAAGGTCAAATAGCGGAGTCGTGCTCTCCAATCAATTCATACTGATTATTTTTTGGGGGACAGAGATGGCAGCAAAACGCACTCGTTCACTCACCATCTCAAATATAGACTAAGAGGAAACTAATTCCGCTTCCCACCATACTGCTTAAACCACTCCAGCATACGCTGCCAGCCATCTTTCGCAGATTCGGCATGATAGCTCGGGCGATAATCGGCGTTGAATGCATGCCCGGCATCCGGGTAGACGATAATCTCTGCTTTCGCATTAGCAGCCCGCAGCGCCTGGCGCATGGTTTCAACGCTCTCCTGCGGAATGCTGTTATCCTGACCACCATATAAGCCGAGAACCGGCGCGTTAAGATCGGTTGCGATATCAACAGGTTGTTTCGGTGAATTCAGCGACTTATCGCCTGTCAGTTTGCCGTACCATGCCACCGCCGCTTTCAGTTGCGGGTTATGCGCAGCATACAGCCAGGTGATACGTCCACCCCAGCAGAATCCGGTGATCATTAAACGATGAACATCGCCGCCGTTGCGGGAAGCCCAACTGGCGACATGATCGAGATCGGCCAGCACCTGCGAGTCAGGCACTTTTGCTACCAGACCGCTAAGCAACGTGGGGATATCGGCAAAATCATTCGGATCGCCTTCGCGGAAGTAAAGTTCAGGTGCAATAGCCAGATACCCCTCCAGCGCCAGACGGCGACAAATGTCGCGGATATGTTCATGCACGCCAAAAATATCCTGCACTACAATGACCACTGGCAGTGGGCCATCGCTCTGCTTTGGTCTGGCATGGTAAGCAGGCATGTTATCCCCTTGTGAAGGGATAGAGGTGAAGCCCGCCACAATCGCGTCGTCCGGAGTCTGAACGATGGTCGAAGCGAGAGGCGATGCAGCAGGTGCAAATCCAGATTGTTGTGTTGTTGCCATGGTATTCTCCGTACCCTTATAAAAATGTTGCGCAATGTTAACTATAGTCAGCATGCAACAAATCACATTGCCTGAATCGGCTCATCTTTTATGCAGTCCTGCAGAATGAAGAGTGATTTATGTGATTTGCATCACTTTTGGGGGGTAAATTTATGCAACGCATTTGCGTCATGGTGATGAGTATCACGAAAAAATGTTAAACCCTTCGGTAAAGTGTCTTTTTGCTTCTTCTGACTAAACCGATTCACAGAGGAGTTGTATATGTCCAAGTCTGATGTTTTTCATCTCGGCCTCACTAAAAACGATTTACAAGGGGCTACGCTTGCCATCGTCCCTGGCGACCCGGATCGTGTGGAAAAGATCGCCGCGCTGATGGATAAGCCGGTTAAGCTGGCATCTCACCGCGAATTCACCACCTGGCGTGCAGAGCTGGATGGTAAACCTGTTATCGTCTGCTCTACCGGTATCGGCGGCCCGTCTACCTCTATTGCTGTTGAAGAGCTGGCACAGCTGGGCATTCGCACCTTCCTGCGTATCGGTACAACGGGCGCTATTCAGCCGCATATTAATGTGGGTGATGTCCTGGTTACCACGGCGTCTGTTCGTCTGGATGGCGCGAGCCTGCACTTCGCACCGCTGGAATTCCCGGCTGTCGCTGATTTCGAATGTACGACTGCGCTGGTTGAGGCTGCGAAATCCATCGGCGCGACGACTCACGTTGGCGTGACGGCTTCTTCTGATACCTTCTACCCAGGTCAGGAACGTTACGATACTTACTCTGGTCGCGTAGTTCGTCACTTTAAAGGTTCTATGGAAGAGTGGCAGGCGATGGGCGTAATGAACTATGAAATGGAATCTGCAACCCTGCTGACCATGTGTGCAAGTCAGGGCCTACGTGCCGGTATGGTAGCGGGTGTTATCGTTAACCGCACCCAGCAAGAGATCCCGAATGCTGAGACGATGAAACAAACTGAAAGCCAAGCGGTGAAAATCGTGGTGGAAGCGGCGCGTCGTCTGCTGTAATCCTCTTCTCCTGTCTGAAGGCCGACGCGTTCGGCCTTTTGTATTTTTGCGTAGCGCCTCGCAGGAAATGCCTTTCCAACTGGACGTTTGTACAGCACAATTCTATTTTGTGCGGGTAAGTTGTTGCGTCAGGAGGCGTTGTGGATTTCTCAATCATGGTTTACGCAGTTATTGCGTTGGTGGGTGTGGCAATTGGCTGGCTGTTTGCCAGTTATCAACATGCGCAGCAAAAAGCCGAGCAATTAGCTGAACGTGAAGAGATGGTCGCGGAGTTAAGCGCGGCAAAACAACAAATTACCCAAAGCGAGCACTGGCGCGCTGAGTGCGAGTTACTCAATAACGAAGTGCGCAGCCTGCAAAGTATTAACACCTCTCTGGAGGCCGATCTGCGTGAAGTAACCACGCGGATGGAAGCCGCACAGCAACATGCTGACGATAAAATTCGCCAGATGATTAACAGCGAGCAGCGCCTCAGTGAGCAGTTTGAAAACCTCGCCAACCGTATTTTTGAGCACAGCAATCGCCGGGTTGATGAGCAAAACCGTCAGAGTCTGAACAGCCTGTTGTCGCCGCTGCGTGAACAACTGGATGGTTTTCGCCGACAGGTACAGGACAGCTTTGGTAAAGAAGCACAAGAACGCCATACCCTGACCCACGAAATTCGTAATCTACAACAACTCAACGCGCAAATGGCCCAGGAAGCGATCAACCTGACCCGCGCGCTGAAAGGCGATAACAAAACCCAGGGGAACTGGGGCGAAGTGGTACTGACGCGGGTGCTGGAGGCTTCCGGACTGCGTGAAGGGTATGAATACGAAACCCAGGTCAGCATCGAAAATGACGCCCGCTCGCGGATGCAGCCGGATGTCATCGTGCGGCTACCGCAGGGGAAAGATGTGGTGATCGATGCCAAAATGACGCTGGTCGCCTATGAACGCTACTTCAACGCGGAAGACGACTACACACGCGAAAGCGCATTGCAGGAGCATATTGCTTCGGTACGTAATCACATCCGCTTGCTTGGGCGCAAAGACTATCAACAGCTGCCGGGGCTACGAACGCTGGATTACGTGCTGATGTTTATCCCTGTGGAACCCGCTTTTTTACTGGCGCTTGATCGCCAGCCGGAGCTGATCACCGAAGCATTAAAGAACAACATAATGCTGGTTAGCCCCACCACGCTGCTGGTGGCGTTGCGTACTATCGCCAACCTTTGGCGTTATGAGCATCAAAGCCGTAACGCCCAGCAAATCGCCGATCGCGCCAGCAAGCTGTACGACAAGATGCGTTTGTTCGTCGATGACATGTCAGCGATTGGTCAAAGTCTCGACAAAGCGCAGGATAACTATCGCCAGGCAATGAAAAAACTCTCTTCAGGTCGCGGAAATGTGCTGGCGCAGGCAGAAGCGTTTCGCGGTTTAGGGGTAGAAATTAAACGCGAGATTAATCCGGATTTGGCTGAACAAGCGGTGAGCCAGGATGAAGAGTATCGACTGCGGTCGGTTCCGGAGCAGCCGAATGATGAAGCTTATCAACGCGATGATGAATATAATCAGCAGTCGCGCTAGCCCATTGGGGGTAGTTAAGCCGGGTAGAAATCTAGGGCATCGACGCCCAATCTGTTACACTTCTGGAACAATTTTTTGATGAGCAGGCATTGAGATGGTGGATAAGTCACAAGAAACGACGCACTTTGGTTTTCAGACCGTCGCGAAGGAACAAAAAGCGGATATGGTCGCCCACGTTTTCCATTCCGTGGCATCAAAATACGATGTCATGAATGATTTGATGTCATTTGGTATTCATCGTTTGTGGAAGCGATTCACGATTGATTGCAGCGGCGTACGCCGTGGGCAGACCGTGCTGGATCTGGCTGGTGGCACCGGCGACCTGACAGCGAAATTCTCCCGCCTGGTCGGAGAAACTGGCAAAGTGGTCCTTGCTGATATCAATGAATCCATGCTCAAAATGGGCCGCGAGAAGCTGCGTAATATCGGTGTGATTGGCAACGTTGAGTATGTTCAGGCGAACGCTGAGGCGCTGCCGTTCCCGGATAACACCTTTGATTGCATCACTATTTCGTTTGGTCTGCGTAACGTCACCGACAAAGATAAAGCACTGCGTTCAATGTATCGCGTGCTGAAACCCGGCGGCCGCCTGCTGGTGCTTGAGTTCTCGAAGCCAATTATCGAGCCGCTGAGCAAAGCCTATGATGCATACTCCTTCCATGTGCTGCCGCGTATTGGCTCACTGGTCGCGAACGACGCCGACAGCTATCGTTATCTGGCAGAATCCATCCGTATGCATCCCGATCAGGATACTCTGAAAGCCATGATGCAGGATGCCGGATTCGAAAGTGTCGACTACTACAATCTGACGGCAGGGGTTGTGGCGTTGCATCGTGGTTATAAGTTCTGACAGGAGACCGGAAATGCCTTTTAAACCTTTAGTGACGGCAGGAATTGAAAGTCTGCTCAACACCTTCCTGTATCGCTCACCCGCGCTGAAAACGGCCCGCTCGCGTCTGTTGGGCAAAGTGCTGCGCGTGGAGGTAAAAGGCTTTTCGACGTCATTGATTCTGGTGTTCAGCGAACGCCAGGTTGATGTACTGGGCGAATGGGCAGGCGATGCTGACTGCACCGTTATCGCTTACGCCAGTGTGTTGCCGAAACTTCGCGATCGCCAGCAGCTTGCCGCCCTGATTCGCAGTGGTGAGCTGGAAGTGCAGGGCGATATTCAGGTGGTGCAAAACTTCGTTGCGCTGGCAGATCTGGCAGAGTTCGACCCTGCGGAACTGCTGGCCCCTTATACCGGTGATATCGCCGCTGAAGGAATCAGCAAAGCCATGCGCGGAGGCGCAAAGTTCCTGCATCACGGCATTAAGCGCCAGCAACGTTATGTGGCAGAAGCCATTACTGAAGAGTGGCGTATGGCACCCGGTCCGCTTGAAGTGGCCTGGTTTGCGGAAGAGACGGCTGCTGTCGAGCGTGCTGTTGATGCCCTGACCAAACGGCTGGAAAAACTGGAGGCTAAATGACGCCAGGTGAAGTACGGCGCCTATATTTCATCATTCGAACTTTTTTAAGCTACGGACTTGATGAACTGATCCCCAAAATGCGTATCACCCTGCCGCTACGGCTATGGCGATACTCATTATTCTGGATGCCAAATCGGCATAAAGACAAACCTTTAGGTGAGCGACTACGACTGGCCCTGCAAGAACTGGGGCCGGTATGGATCAAGTTCGGGCAAATGTTATCAACCCGCCGCGATCTTTTTCCGCCGCATATTGCCGATCAGCTGGCGTTATTGCAGGACAAAGTTGCTCCGTTTGATGGCAAGCTGGCGAAGCAGCAGATTGAAGCTGCAATGGGCGGCTTGCCGGTAGAAGCGTGGTTTGACGATTTTGAAATCAAGCCGCTGGCTTCTGCTTCTATCGCCCAGGTTCATACCGCGCGATTGAAATCGAATGGTAAAGAGGTGGTGATTAAAGTCATCCGCCCGGATATTTTGCCGGTCATTAAAGCAGACCTGAAACTTATCTACCGTCTGGCTCGCTGGGTGCCGCGTTTGCTGCCGGATGGTCGCCGTCTACGCCCAACCGAAGTGGTGCGCGAGTACGAAAAGACCTTGATTGATGAACTGAATTTGCTGCGGGAATCTGCCAACGCCATTCAGCTTCGGCGAAATTTTGAAGACAGCCCGATGCTCTACATCCCGGAGGTTTACCCTGACTATTGTAGTGAAGGGATGATGGTGATGGAGCGCATTTACGGCATTCCGGTGTCTGATGTTGCGGCGCTGGAGAAAAACGGCACCAACATGAAATTGCTGGCGGAACGCGGCGTGCAGGTGTTCTTCACTCAGGTTTTTCGCGACAGCTTTTTCCATGCCGATATGCACCCTGGCAACATCTTCGTAAGCTATGAACACCCGGAAAACCCGAAATATATCGGCATTGATTGCGGGATTGTTGGCTCGCTAAACAAAGAAGATAAACGCTATCTGGCAGAAAACTTTATCGCCTTCTTTAATCGCGACTATCGCAAAGTGGCAGAGCTACACGTCGATTCTGGCTGGGTGCCACCAGATACCAACGTTGAAGAGTTCGAATTTGCTATTCGTACGGTCTGTGAACCTATCTTTGAGAAACCGCTGGCCGAAATTTCGTTTGGACATGTACTGTTAAATCTGTTTAATACGGCGCGTCGCTTCAATATGGAAGTGCAGCCGCAACTGGTGTTACTCCAGAAAACCCTGCTCTACGTCGAAGGGGTAGGACGCCAGCTTTATCCGCAACTCGATTTATGGAAAACGGCGAAGCCTTTCCTGGAGTCGTGGATTAAAGATCAGGTCGGTATTCCTGCGCTGGTGAGAGCATTTAAAGAAAAAGCGCCGTTCTGGGTCGAAAAAATGCCAGAACTGCCTGAACTGGTTTACGACAGTTTGCGCCAGGGCAAGTATTTACAGCACAGTGTTGATAAGATTGCCCGCGAGCTTCAGTCAAATCATGTACGTCAGGGACAATCGCGTTATTTTCTCGGAATTGGCGCTACGTTAGTATTAAGTGGCACATTCTTGTTGGTCAGCCGACCTGAATGGGGGTTGATGCCCGGCTGGTTAATGGCAGGTGGTCTGATCGCCTGGTTTGTCGGTTGGCGCAAAACACGCTGATTTTTTCATCGCTCAAGGCGGGCCGTGTAACGTATAATGCGGCCTTGTTTAATCATCATCTACCACAGAGGAACATGTATGGGTGGTATCAGTATTTGGCAGTTATTGATTATTGCCGTCATCGTTGTACTGCTTTTTGGCACCAAAAAGCTCGGCTCCATCGGTTCCGATCTTGGTGCGTCGATCAAAGGCTTTAAAAAAGCAATGAGCGATGATGAACCAAAGCAGGATAAAACCAGTCAGGATGCTGATTTTACTGCGAAAACTATCGCCGATAAGCAGGCGGATACGAATCAGGAACAGGCTAAAACAGAAGACGCGAAGCGCCACGATAAAGAGCAGGTGTAATCCGTGTTTGATATCGGTTTTAGCGAACTGCTATTGGTATTCATCATCGGCCTCGTCGTTCTGGGGCCGCAACGACTGCCTGTGGCGGTAAAAACGGTCGCGGGCTGGATTCGCGCGTTGCGTTCACTGGCGACAACGGTGCAGAACGAACTGACCCAGGAGTTAAAACTCCAGGAGTTTCAGGACAGTCTGAAAAAGGTTGAAAAGGCGAGCCTCACTAACCTGACGCCCGAACTGAAAGCGTCGATGGATGAACTACGCCAGGCCGCGGAGTCGATGAAGCGTTCCTACGTTGCAAACGATCCTGAAAAGGCGAGCGATGAAGCGCACACCATCCACAACCCGGTGGTGAAAGACAATGAAACTGCGCATGAAGGCGTAACGCCTGCTGCTGCACAAACGCAGGCCAGTTCGCCGGAACAGAAGCCAGAAACCACGCCAGAGCCGGTGGTAAAACCTGCTGCGGACGCTGAACCGAAAACCGCTGCACCTTCCCCTTCGTCGAGTGATAAACCGTAAACATGTCTGTAGAAGATACTCAACCGCTTATCACGCATCTGATTGAGCTGCGTAAGCGTCTGCTGAACTGCATTATCGCGGTGATCGTGATATTCCTGTGTCTGGTCTATTTCGCCAATGACATCTATCACCTGGTATCCGCGCCATTGATCAAGCAGTTGCCGCAAGGTTCAACGATGATCGCCACCGACGTGGCCTCACCGTTCTTTACGCCGATCAAGCTGACCTTTATGGTGTCGCTGATTCTGTCAGCGCCGGTGATTCTCTATCAGGTGTGGGCGTTTATCGCCCCAGCGCTGTATAAGCATGAACGTCGCCTGGTGGTGCCGCTGCTGGTTTCCAGCTCTCTGTTGTTTTATATCGGCATGGCGTTCGCCTACTTTGTGGTCTTTCCGCTGGCATTTGGCTTCCTTGCCAATACCGCGCCGGAAGGGGTACAGGTATCCACCGACATCGCCAGCTATTTAAGCTTCGTTATGGCGCTGTTTATGGCGTTTGGTGTCTCCTTTGAAGTGCCGGTGGCAATAGTGCTGCTGTGCTGGATGGGGATTACCTCGCCAGAAGACTTACGCAAAAAACGCCCGTATGTGCTGGTTGGTGCATTCGTTGTCGGGATGCTGCTGACACCGCCGGATGTCTTCTCGCAAACGCTGTTGGCGATCCCTATGTACTGTCTGTTTGAAATCGGTGTCTTCTTCTCACGCTTTTACGTTGGTAAAGGGCGAAATCGGGAAGAGGAAAACGACGCTGAAGCAGAAAGCGAAAAAACTGAAGAATAAATTCAACCGCCCGACAGGGCGGTTGTCATATGGAGTACAGGATGTTTGATATCGGCGTTAATTTGACCAGTTCGCAATTTGCGAAAGACCGTGATGATATTGTAGCGCGCGCTTTTGACGCGGGAGTTAATGGGCTACTCATCACCGGCACTAACCTGCGTGAAAGCCAGCAGGCGCAAAAGCTGGCGCGTCAGTATTCATCCTGTTGGTCAACGGCGGGCGTACATCCTCACGACAGCAGCCAGTGGCAAGCTGCGACTGAAGAAGCGATTATTGAGCTGGCCGCGCAGCCAGAAGTGGTGGCGATTGGTGAATGTGGTCTCGACTTTAACCGCAACTTTTCGACGCCGGAAGAGCAGGAACGCGCTTTTGTTGCTCAGCTACGCATTGCCGCAGAATTAAACATGCCGGTATTTATGCACTGTCGCGATGCCCACGAGCGGTTTATGACATTGCTGGAGCCGTGGCTGGATAAACTGCCTGGTGCGGTTCTTCATTGCTTTACCGGCACACGCGAAGAGATGCAGGCGTGCGTGGCGCATGGAATTTATATCGGCATCACTGGTTGGGTTTGCGATGAACGACGCGGACTGGAGCTGCGGGAACTTTTGCCGTTGATTCCGGCGGAAAAATTGCTGATCGAAACTGATGCGCCGTATCTGCTCCCTCGCGATCTCACGCCAAAGCCATCATCCCGGCGCAACGAGCCAGCCCATCTGCCCCATATTTTGCAACGTATTGCGCACTGGCGTGGAGAAGATGCCGCATGGCTGGCTGCCACCACGGATGCCAATGTTAAGACACTGTTTGGGATTGCGTTTTAGAGTTTGCGGAACTCGGTGTTCTTCACACTGTGCTTAATCTCTTTATTGATAAGATTAAGTAACAGCATGGAGCGAGCCTCGCCGTCGGGTTCGGTGAAAATGGCCTGAAAACCTTCGAACGCGCCTTCGGTAATAATCACCTTATCACCCGGATAAGGGGTTGCCGGATCGACAATGTCTTTCGGTTTATATACCGATAGCTGATGAATCACCGCCGATGGGACTATCGCTGGCGATGCGCCAAAGCGCACGAAGTGGCTGACACCGCGGGTCGCGTTGATAGTCGTGGTATGAATCACTTCTGGATCAAATTCCACAAACAGGTAGTTGGGGAACAATGGTTCACTGACTGCAGTACGTTTGCCACGCACCATTTTTTCCAGGGTGATCATCGGTGCCAGGCAATTCACAGCCTGTCTTTCGAGGTGTTCCTGGGCACGTTGAAGTTGCCCGCGCTTGCAGTACAGTAAATACCAGGATTGCATAATGACTCTTATCCGTTTAATCGGGGCGCAAGGATAGCAAAAGCTTTACGCTAAGTTAATTATATTCCCCGGTTTGCGTTATACCGTCAGAGTTCACGCTAATTTAACAAATTTACAGCATCGCAAAGATGAACGCCGTATAATGGGCGCAGATTAAGAGGCTACAATGGACGCCATGAAATATAACGATTTACGCGACTTCTTGACGCTGCTTGAACAGCAGGGTGAGCTAAAACGTATCACGCTCCCGGTGGATCCGCATCTGGAAATCACTGAAATTGCTGACCGTACTTTGCGTGCCGGTGGGCCTGCGCTGTTGTTCGAAAACCCTAAAGGCTACTCAATGCCGGTGCTGTGCAACCTGTTCGGTACGCCAAAGCGCGTGGCGATGGGCATGGGGCAGGAAGATGTTTCGGCGCTGCGTGAAGTTGGTAAATTATTGGCGTTTCTGAAAGAGCCGGAGCCGCCAAAAGGTTTCCGCGACCTGTTTGATAAACTGCCGCAGTTTAAGCAAGTATTGAACATGCCGACAAAGCGACTGCGTGGTGCGCCGTGTCAGCAAAAAATTATCTCCGGCGATGACGTCGATCTTCACCGTATCCCCATTATGACCTGCTGGCCGGAAGACGCCGCGCCGCTGATTACCTGGGGGTTGACCGTGACGCGCGGCCCGCATAAAGAGCGGCAGAATCTGGGCATTTATCGCCAGCAGCTGATTGGTAAAAACAAATTGATTATGCGCTGGCTGTCGCATCGCGGCGGCGCGCTGGATTTCCAGGAGTGGTGTGCGGCGCATCCGGGCGAACGTTTCCCGGTTTCTGTGGCGCTGGGTGCTGATCCCGCCACAATTCTCGGTGCAGTCACCCCCGTTCCAGATACGCTTTCAGAGTATGCGTTTGCCGGATTGCTGCGCGGCACCAAGACCGAAGTGGTGAAGTGTATCTCCAATGACCTTGAAGTGCCCGCCAGTGCGGAGATAGTGCTGGAAGGGTATATCGAACAAGGCGAAACTGCGCCGGAAGGGCCGTATGGCGACCACACCGGTTACTATAACGAAGTCGATAGTTTCCCGGTATTTACTGTGACGCATATTACCCAGCGTGAAGATGCGATTTATCATTCCACCTATACCGGGCGTCCGCCGGATGAACCTGCGGTGCTGGGTGTCGCACTGAACGAAGTGTTTGTGCCGATTCTGCAAAAACAGTTCCCGGAAATTGTCGATTTTTACCTGCCGCCGGAAGGCTGCTCTTATCGCCTGGCGGTAGTGACGATCAAAAAACAGTACGCCGGACACGCGAAGCGCGTCATGATGGGCGTCTGGTCGTTCTTACGCCAGTTTATGTACACTAAATTTGTGATCGTTTGCGATGATGACGTCAACGCACGCGACTGGAACGATGTGATTTGGGCGATTACCACCCGTATGGACCCGGCGCGGGACACGGTGTTGGTCGAAAATACGCCTATTGATTATCTGGATTTTGCCTCGCCTGTGTCCGGGCTGGGTTCAAAAATGGGGCTGGATGCCACGAATAAATGGCCAGGGGAAACCCAGCGTGAATGGGGACGTCCCATCAAAAAAGATCCGGATGTTGTCGCGCATATTGACGCCATCTGGGATGAACTGGCTATTTTTAACAACGGTAAAAGCGCCTGATGCGCGTTTGTTTTGCCCTATTTATCGATCCGACAGAGAAAGCGCATGACAACCTTAAGCTGTAAAGTGACCTCGGTAGAAGCTATCACGGATACCGTATATCGTGTCCGCATCGTGCCAGACGCGGCCTTTTCTTTTCGTGCTGGTCAGTATTTGATGGTAGTGATGGATGAGCGTGACAAACGTCCGTTCTCAATGGCTTCGACGCCGGATGAAAAAGGTTTCATCGAGCTGCATATTGGCGCTTCTGAAATCAACCTTTACGCGAAAGCAGTCATGGACCGCATTCTTAAAGATCATCAAATCGTGGTCGATATTCCGCACGGTGAGGCATGGCTGCGCGATGATGAAGAACGTCCAATGATTCTCATCGCGGGCGGCACCGGGTTCTCTTATGCGCGCTCGATTTTGCTGACGGCGCTGGCGCGTAACCCAAACCGTGATATCACCATTTACTGGGGCGGGCGTGAAGAGCAGCATCTTTATGATCTCTCCGAGCTTGAGGCGCTTTCGCTTAAGCACCCTGGTCTGCAAGTGGTGCCGGTGGTTGAACAACCGGAAGCGGGCTGGCGTGGGCGTACTGGCACTGTGTTAACGGCGGTATTGCAGGATCACGGTACGCTGGCAGAGCATGATATCTATATTGCCGGACGTTTTGAGATGGCGAAAATTGCCCGTGACCTGTTTTGCAGTGAGCGTAATGCGCGGGAAGATCGCCTGTTTGGCGATGCGTTTGCATTTATCTGAGATATAAAAAACCCGCCCCTGACAGGCGGGAAGAACGGCAACTAAAACTTTATACAGTGGCATTTAGATCTATGTCGCATCCGGCATACGCTGCCTGATGCGACGCTGGCGCGTCTTATCAGGCCTACATTGGTGCTGGATCGGTAGACCGGATAAGGCGTCACGCCGCATCCGGCAAGTGGTTAAATCCGCTCAAACACCGTCGCAATACCCTGACCCAGACCGATACACATCGTCGCCAGACCAAACTGGGCATCTTTGCGCTCCATCAGATTCAGCAGCGTGGTGCTGATACGCGCACCGGAACAACCCAGCGGATGACCCAGCGCGATCGCGCCACCGTTGAGGTTGATCTTCTCGTCAATCTGCTCAATCAGTCCCAGATCTTTAATACATGGCAGGATCTGCGCGGCAAAGGCTTCGTTCATCTCAAACACGCCGATATCACTGGCAGAAAGCCCCGCTTTTTTCAGCGCCAGCTTCGAGGCCGGAACCGGGCCGTAACCCATAATCGATGGGTCACAACCAACGACCGCCATCGAACGCACACGGGCGCGCGGCTTAAGACCTAATTCACGGGCGCGGCTTTCACTCATCACCAACATGGCAGCTGCACCATCGGAAAGCGCAGAAGATGTGCCCGCCGTTACCGTACCGCTGACGGGATCAAACGCCGGACGCAGCGTGGCGAGGGCTTCCACGGTGGTTTCCGGGCGAATCACTTCGTCGTAATTAAACTGCTTCAGGACGCCGTCGGCATCGTGACCACCGGTCGGGATAATTTCATTTTTAAATGCACCCGACTGCGTGGCAGCCCAGGCGCGGGCGTGTGACCGCGCGGCAAAGGCATCCTGCATTTCACGGTTGATACCGTGCATACGCGCCAGCATTTCTGCCGTTAAGCCCATCATGCCCGCCGCTTTGGCGACATTGCGGCTCAGGCCGGGGTGAAAATCGACGCCGTGACTCATCGGCACATGGCCCATATGCTCCACGCCGCCAACCAGACATGCCTGCGCATCGCCGGTCATGATCATTCGTGCTGCATCATGCAGTGCCTGCATGGATGAACCACACAAGCGATTGACGGTAACCGCCGGGACAGAGTGTGGTACTTCTGCCAGCAGCGCCGCGTTACGGGCGATATTAAAACCCTGCTCCAGCGTCTGCTGCACACAACCCCAGTAAATATCGTCGAGGGCCGCCGCTTCCAGCGCCGGGTTACGCGCCAGCAGGCTACGCATTAAATGAGCGGAGAGATCTTCTGCACGCACGTGACGAAAAGCACCGCCCTTCGAACGGCCCATCGGGGTGCGAATTGCATCGACAATGACAACCTGTTCCATTGTGACTCCTTAAGCCGTTTTCAGGTCGCCAACCGGACGGGCTGGCTCAACCGGGGGATAGTACGGTTCGTTATGACGCGCTTTATTACGCAGACCTTCCGGCACTTCATACAGCGGGCCGAGGTGCTGATATTGCTGTGCCATATCGAGGTATTTTGCGCTACCGAGGGTGTCCAGCCAGCGGAACGCACCGCCGTGGAACGGAGGGAAGCCCAGGCCGTAGACCAGCGCCATATCCGCTTCTGCCGGAGTGGCGATAATGCCTTCTTCCAGACAGCGGACCACTTCGTTGACCATCGGGATCATCATGCGGGCGATAATCTCTTCTTCGCTGAAATCGCGCTTCGGCTGGCTCACTTCTGCCAGCAGGTCGTCAACGACGGCGTCTTCTTCTTTCTTCGGCTTACCTTTGCTGTCTTCTTTATAACGCCAGAAACCGAGGCCGTTCTTCTGACCAAAGCGGTTGGCATCAAACAGCGCGTCGATGGTATCGCGATAATCTTTCTGCATCCGCTGCGGGAAGCCTGCTGCCATGACAGCCTGGGCATGATGCGCGGTGTCAATGCCCACAACGTCCAGCAGATATGCCGGACCCATAGGCCAGCCAAACTGTTTTTCCATCACTTTGTCGATCTTGCGGAAATCCGCGCCGTCGCGCAGCAGCTGGCTGAAACCCGCGAAGTAGGGGAACAGCACGCGGTTAACGAAGAATCCGGGGCAGTCGTTAACCACAATCGGCGTTTTGCCCATCTTGCTCGCCCAGGCGACGACTTTCGCGATGGTTTCGTCGGAGCTTTTCTCGCCGCGAATAATTTCCACCAACGGCATCCGGTGCACCGGGTTAAAGAAGTGCATCCCGCAGAAGTTTTCCGGACGTTCCAGCGCGTTGGCCAGTTCGCTGATAGGAATGGTTGAAGTGTTAGACGCCAGCACGGTATCCGGGCGTACTTTCTGCTCGGTTTCTGCCAGTACGGCTTTTTTCACTTTCGGGTTTTCGACAACCGCTTCTACCACAACATCCACGCGGTCAAAACCAGAGTAATCGAGCGTTGGGTGGATTGTGGAGATCACGCCAGCCAGTTTCAGACCATCGATCTTGCCGCGCTCAAGCTGCTTGTTCAGCAGTTTCGCGGCTTCGGTCATGCCGAGGGTTAACGACTTGTCGTTGATATCTTTCATGACAACCGGTACGCCTTTCCACGCAGACTGGTAAGCGATGCCGCCACCCATAATGCCTGCGCCCAGCACAGCGGCCTGTTTCGGGGTTTCAACGTCTTTGGTGAGTTTCTTCGCTTTGCCTTTTACATATTGATCGTTAAGGAAAATGCCGACCAGTGCGCGGGCTTCGTTGGTGTGCGCCAGCGGGACAAAGCTTTTGTTTTCCAGATTTAATGCTTCTTCACGACCAAAACGGGCCGCCGCTTCAATGGTTTTTACTGCGGTGATGGGGGCCGGATAATGTTTCCCCGCCGTTTGTGCGACCATCCCTTTAGCGATGGTGAAGCTCATGGTGGCTTCAATCTTGCTCAGTTTTAGCGGTTCCAGCTTCGGCTGACGTTTCGCTTTCCAGTCGAGGTCGCCGTTAATGGCCTGGCGTAAAATCGCCATCGCCCCTTCAACCAGTTTTTCTGCTTTGACTACACCATCCACCAGACCGATTTTCAGCGCCTGATCCGCGCCGACATCTTTACCGGCGGCAATGATTTCCAGCGCACTGTCAGCGCCCAGCATACGTGGCATACGTACAGAACCGCCAAAGCCCGGCATGATGCCCAGTTTGGTTTCCGGCAGACCGATGCGCAGATCCGGCGTCGCCAGACGATAATCGGTCGCCAGCACGCATTCGCAGCCACCGCCCAGCGCATAGCCGTTGACGGCAGCAATGGTCGGCACCGGGAGATCTTCCAGGCGATTAAACACGCTATTGGCAAAGTGCAGCCACTGACTTAACTGTTCTTCAGGAACGAGGAACAGGGACAAAAATTCGGTGATATCAGCACCGACGATAAAGGCTGATTTGTTCGAACGTAGCAGCAGCCCTTTTAGATCTGATTGCTGTTCCAGCACGCCGATGGCCTCGCCGAGGCTGGCGACGGTCGCAGTGTCGAGTTTATTAACTGAACCTGGGGCATCAAATACCAGTTCGGCAATGCCATCTTCCAGCCAGTCAAGGTACAGGGTGTCGCCTTTGTAAAGCATGTCAGTCTCCTGAATCCGCAAGGTGATCTGGTCGTACCAGATGCATCGAAGTGTGTATTTTGTGTTAAAAATATGCAAATAAAAGATTAAAGAAATGCCGATCTGATCACGCTCGGCAGAAATCACGCTCTGGATGAACGATGTGCTAAGATGCGGAGACTTAAGGTCAAAAAAACAGAAGGGTAAAAAATGGAATCACTGGCCTCACTCTATAAAAATCATATAGCTACCTTACAAGAACGGACTCGCGATGCGCTGGCGCGCTTCAAGCTGGATGCGTTACTTATTCACTCCGGCGAACTGTTCAACGTTTTTCTCGACGATCATCCCTATCCGTTTAAAGTGAATCCGCAATTCAAAGCGTGGGTGCCGGTAACTCAGGTGCCAAACTGCTGGCTGTTGGTGGATGGCGTGAACAAGCCGAAACTGTGGTTTTATCTGCCGGTTGATTACTGGCACAACGTCGAACCGCTGCCGACCTCCTTCTGGACTGAAGATGTAGAAGTGATCGCGCTGCCGAAAGCCGATGGCATTGGTAGCCTGCTGCCTGCTGCGCGCGGGAATATCGGTTATATCGGTCCGGTGCCGGAGCGTGCGCTGCAACTGGGTATTGAGGCCAGCAATATCAACCCGAAAGGGGTGATCGACTACCTGCATTACTACCGCTCCTTCAAAACCGAGTACGAACTGGCCTGTATGCGTGAAGCGCAGAAAATGGCGGTCAACGGTCATCGCGCGGCAGAAGAAGCGTTCCGTTCTGGCATGAGCGAGTTCGATATCAATATTGCCTATCTGACCGCGACCGGTCATCGTGATACCGACGTACCTTACAGCAACATTGTGGCGCTTAACGAACACGCTGCGGTGTTGCATTACACCAAACTGGACCACCAGGCACCGGAAGAGATGCGCAGCTTCCTGCTGGATGCCGGGGCCGAATATAACGGCTATGCGGCTGACCTGACCCGTACCTGGTCGGCAAAAAGCGATAACGACTACGCACAGCTGGTGAAAGACGTAAATGATGAACAACTGGCGCTGATCGCCACCATGAAAGCAGGCGTCAGCTATGTGGATTACCACATCCAGTTCCATCAGCGCATCGCCAAACTGCTGCGTAAACATCAAATCATCACCGATATGAGTGAAGAAGCGATGGTCGAAAACGATCTCACCGGACCGTTTATGCCGCACGGTATCGGCCATCCGCTGGGCCTGCAGGTGCATGACGTAGCCGGTTTTATGCAGGATGATAGCGGTACGCACCTCGCGGCACCGGCAAAATATCCGTACCTGCGCTGCACCCGTATTCTCCAGCCGGGCATGGTGTTAACCATCGAGCCGGGTATCTACTTCATCGAATCGCTACTGGCACCGTGGCGTGAAGGGCAGTTCAGTAAACACTTTAACTGGCAGAAAATTGAAGCACTGAAACCGTTCGGCGGCATTCGTATCGAAGACAACGTGGTGATCCACGAAAACAACGTGGAAAACATGACCCGGGATCTGAAACTGGCGTGATGGAAAGCTGGTTAATTCCTGCGGCACCAGTCACGGTCGTTGAAGAGATCAAAAAGAGCCGCTTCATAACGATGTTGGCGCATACCGATGGCGTTGAGGCGGCGAAAGCGTTTGTTGAATCGGTGCGGGCAGAACACCCCGATGCCCGCCACCATTGCGTGGCGTGGGTGGCGGGTGCGCCGGATGATTCTCAACAGCTCGGTTTCTCTGACGACGGGGAACCGGCGGGAACGGCCGGTAAACCGATGCTCGCCCAACTAATGGGCAGCGGCGTCGGGGAAATTACCGCTGTGGTGGTGCGCTACTACGGCGGCATATTGCTTGGTACCGGTGGGTTAGTGAAAGCGTATGGCGGCGGAGTGAATCAGGCGCTGCGCCAGCTAACGACCCAACGCAAGACGCCATTAACCGAATATACTTTGCAATGTGAATATAGTCAGTTAACCGGCATTGAAGCGTTGCTGGGGCAGTGTGACGGCAAAATTATCAACAGTGATTATCAGGCATTCGTTCTGCTGCGGGTGGCGCTTCCGGCGGCGAAAGTGGCTGAATTTTCCGCAAAGCTGGCGGATTTTAGCCGTGGTTCATTGCAATTGTTAGCGATTGAAGAATAATCCCCACTTCGTTTTGCAGAACTAAGGAAGCGGCAGAGATGCATTTTCGCGCCATTACCCGAATCGTTGGACTACTGGTCATCTTATTTTCAGGGACCATGATTATCCCTGGGCTGGTAGCACTCATCTACCGGGATGGAGCGGGCCGCGCTTTTACCCAGACCTTTTTTGTCGCCCTCGCCATTGGCTCTATGCTGTGGTGGCCGAACCGCAAAGAGAAGGGCGAACTGAAATCCCGTGAGGGGTTTCTGATAGTGGTGCTGTTCTGGACCGTGCTGGGTAGCGTCGGTGCGCTCCCTTTTATCTTCTCGGAAAGCCCGAACCTCACGATTACCGATGCGTTTTTTGAATCTTTCTCTGGCCTGACCACCACGGGGGCCACTACGCTGGTGGGGCTGGATTCGCTCCCTCACGCCATCCTCTTTTATCGCCAGATGCTGCAATGGTTTGGCGGGATGGGGATCATCGTGTTGGCGGTTGCGATACTGCCTATCCTCGGCGTGGGTGGGATGCAGCTCTATCGCGCAGAAATGCCCGGCCCGCTGAAAGATAACAAAATGCGCCCGCGAATTGCGGAAACGGCGAAAACCCTGTGGTTGATTTATGTCTTGCTGACCGTCGCCTGTGCGCTGGCGTTGTGGTTTGCCGGAATGGATGCCTTTGATGCCATCGGCCATAGCTTTGCGACTATCGCTATTGGCGGCTTCTCGACACATGATGCCAGTATCGGTTATTTCGACAGCCCGACAATTAACACTATCATTGCTATCTTCCTGTTGATCTCCGGCTGTAACTACGGTCTGCACTTTTCGCTGTTAAGTGGGCGTAGTCTGAAGGTTTATTGGCGCGATCCGGAATTTCGCATGTTTATCGGCGTACAGTTTACGCTGGTGATTATTTGTACCCTCGTGCTGTGGTTTCATAATGTCTATAGTTCGGCGCTGATGACAATTAACCAGGCGTTTTTCCAGGTGGTGTCGATGGCGACAACCGCCGGGTTTACGACTGACAGCATTGCCCGCTGGCCGCTCTTTTTGCCGGTACTGCTCTTATGTTCAGCTTTTATCGGCGGTTGTGCCGGGTCAACGGGCGGTGGCCTGAAAGTGATCCGCATCCTGCTGCTGTTTAAGCAGGGGAACCGTGAGCTGAAACGACTGGTGCATCCGAACGCCGTCTATAGCATTAAGCTGGGGAATCGCGCACTGCCGGAACGTATCCTCGAAGCCGTTTGGGGATTTTTCTCCGCCTATGCATTGGTGTTTATTGTCAGTATGCTGGCGATTATCGCCACGGGCGTGGATGACTTTTCTGCCTTTGCCTCAGTTGTTGCGACATTGAATAACCTGGGGCCAGGGCTTGGCGTGGTTGCTGATAACTTTACCAGTATGAACCCGGTGGCTAAATGGATCCTGATTGCCAACATGCTGTTTGGTCGTCTTGAGGTCTTTACATTGCTGGTGCTCTTTACCCCGACTTTCTGGCGTGAATGATGGAGTAATACGTGAAAACATTAATTCTTTTCTCAACAAGGGACGGACAAACGCGCGAGATTGCCTCCTACCTGGCTTCGGAACTGAAAGAACTGGGGATCCAGGCGGATGTCGCCAATGTGCACCGCATTGAAGAACCACAGTGGGAAAACTACGACCGTGTGGTCATTGGTGCTTCTATTCGCTATGGTCACTACCACTCTGCGTTCCAGGAATTTGTCAAAAAGCATGCGACGCGGCTGAATTCGATGCCGAGCGCCTTTTACTCCGTAAACCTGGTGGCGCGTAAACCTGAGAAGCGTACTCCACAGACCAACAGCTACGCGCGGAAGTTTCTGATGAGTTCACAATGGCGTCCCGATCGCTGCGCGGTCATTGCCGGGGCGCTGCGTTACCCACGTTATCGCTGGTATGACCGTTTTATGATCAAGTTAATTATGAAGATGTCAGGCGGTGAAACGGATACGCGCAAAGAAGTTGTCTATACCGATTGGGAGCAGGTGGCGAATTTCGCCCGAGAAATCGCCCATTTAACCGACAAACCGACGCTGAAATAAGCATAAAGAATAAAAAATGCGCGGTCAGAAAATTATTTTAAATTTCCTCTTGTCAGGCCGGAATAACTCCCTATAATGCGCCACCACTGACACGGAACAACGGCAAACACGCCGCCGGGTCA
>NZ_JBJQMA010000031.1:0-55892 GCF_046486065.1 Escherichia sp. WS547
AGTTGCCAGACCGCAAGGTGTTTTAACAAATCAAAAGGGGTTTTAATAACTGGCTCAAAGCTGAAAGCTTTCCGGAACCCCCAGCCTAGCTGGGGGTTTTCTGTGCACAATGAAGAAAAGGCCCCGCAGGGCCTTTATTTTATACTTATCTTAAATTAACCGTTATTATTACGTCCGCCAGAACGGCGACCACCGCTCACCTGGCTATGACGTTTCACCGCACGACGAATCTGATTCGCCTTCATGCGACGACGGTCTTTTTCTACAGCGACTTTAGAGCTGGTTTCTGGCGGTAGCTCCACCAGTTCGCGCAGATAGTTAGTCTGGGCGAGATCCAGCTCCGTCCAGCCACCGCGTGGCAGACCTTTCGGCAGTGGGATATCACCGTAACGAACACGGATCAGGCGGCTTACCTGCACACCAACCGCTTCCCAAAGACGACGAACTTCACGGTTACGGCCTTCGGTCAGAGTTACGTTGTACCACTGGTTGATCCCTTCGCCGCCGCTGAACTTGATGGTTTTAAAGGCTGCCGGACCATCTTCCAGCTGCACGCCACGACTCAAATCACGCAGTTTCGTGTCGTCAACCTGACCAAATACACGCACGGCATATTCACGTTCAACTTCACGGCTTGGATGCATTAAACGGTTTGCCAGTTCACCGTCGGTAGTGAACAGCAGCAGACCACAGGTATTAACGTCCAGGCGACCCACGGCAATCCAGCGTGCGCCACGCAGCTTTGGCAGACGGTCAAACACCGTTGGACGCCCTTCCGGATCGTTACGGGTACACAACTCACCTTCCGGTTTGTAATAGGCCAGAACGCGACAAATTTGTTCAGCGGACTCACGTACCGAAATCAGGTGACCATCGATACGGATTTTCAATCCAGGGGTAATTTCAACGCGATCGCCGAGTTTAGCAATTTTGCCATCAACACTCACACGACCGGCTTCAATAATAGATTCGATTTCACGGCGAGAACCGTGGCCGGCACGCGCCAGCACTTTCTGTAGCTTTTCGCTCATAGAGCTTCCTTTTGGTGTCGCCTTCCCAGGCGTCTGATATGCTTTTGTGCAACAGTGAGTCAGAACTTACATCTGACTCACTGATAGTAAAGTCTGTTTGAACTCTTCAGGCCTTAAGTAAACGACTCGACGTTTTAACTGGCCTGGCTTTGAGGCGCAACATACTACACTATCTTTATGGTTAAAGCTTGTTTCGATTAACATCAGCTTGATTACCAGCCACCGCCGCCTCCGCCACCAGCACCACCACCGGAATAGCTCCGCCCCAACAAACTGGTATAGGCCCCGCAACTCAGGTGCGTCTGTAATGAGAATAAAACGCCACTACGGGCAATTTCCGGGGCGCGAACAGCCGCTGTGAGTGATGGGGTGATACGTGCTGCCCATTCTCTGCCAAGGTTTGCCGAGACCGCCCAACCTAACAACGCGTAATCCAGTTTCCGTGTTTCCCCTTTCCGCCGCCGCCCACTGTGTGTTGCTGCCTCTTTACCCGCAAGATAGTTAACGATAGCTTCACCGTGGGCATAACGTTGCTGCCCAGTTTGGGTAAACTTTGGCAGAAAAATATACCCTATGCCAGTGAGATAACCGGTCAGGACAACAGCGCTAAAATAACCCGCTGGCATATACCAGTAAAAGAATACATCTCCGACATTGATATAGAGAGAATAAAAGGCCACGCCTGAACAAATCAGCGGTAAAAACAAAGTGATGATTACACGATTAACGCAAGGCTTGTCATCATCGCGGGCAAACAAAAGCTCAAGGGAACAAAATAAAAAAGGAAGAAGCCAGCAGATCATAATAAACATATCGCCCACCAGACTCATTCCTGCCCAGCCTACGGGACTCAGGTTACCGTAGAGAATGACCGCTAATATCGCCATTCCCCCCCATTGCAAAAACGCATCAGGTCGGTAAAACGAAGACTTTTTACGCGGCAGATAAAATTGCTGCATCCGTAAAAATGCCCTGCGTAAGACTCTGTTGCGTCTCCCCGTAAGAACGACCTTATCGCCTTTACGAAATAACGCTTCCAGTAATAACTGCTCTGCGGGCAGTAATACCGCATTATTTCTGGTCGCGCCTTCATTAACACGAATCAGGATTTGCTGGTTCTTATCATACTGATCTTCCAGATGAATTTTGCCTTTCACAATCAGATTTACGATATCGGCACAAAAACCTTTATCGTCGTAAACCAGCTTCGCATCGAGACGTAACATGCCGGGCGTGTAATCTGGCGGAATGACATCGGTTTCAATCACATCTACCGGCGTAAATTGCGGCCTGCGCTTCCAGAGATATAACCATCCACAAACCAGGAATAGACACGGAAACCAAATTAACAACGATGACGTGGAGGGTAAAAGAAGATGGCTGAAAATATTCGTCGTTTGTGGAGCCGGGGCATTGCTAAGTAAAGCGTGAGGCCAGCGGTAGAGTACCGTGAAATCTTCACGATAAAACGGATCGCGGGATTCAATTCTTCCGTCCTCAAGGATGCGGCCATTTCGATATGTGTCGCCCTCTTCTCCAGTAAAGAGATCGATTTCGCTAAATGGATTACCCGCGATATCAGGGAACTTGAGTGAAAATCGGGTCTTATAGATTTCAAACGGCCAGTGGTTACCGGTCACGTTCCAGATTAACAGATCTGAATCTCCCTCACGCAGGAAAGCATTTTTAACCTGATAATGAATTTGATAATGATAGTCGCCTTGAGGCAAGAAACGTTGTTTATCGCCCACGACGATACTCATTAAACCGATATGCCAGTCAAGATGCCAGGGTTCAGGAACACCATCACGGGTGACGCCAACAATATGATAGTTCAGCAGTGCAGCGTCCCCATCAGGCTGCATCCAGAGTCGTGGTAAATCACGATAAAATCCGTGCTTAATCTGCTGATTTCGCGCCTGAAAATGAATATTTTCTTTGATGTCGAGCCCCCCATCCGGTTGCAGAGTGGCTTCAACATCAAAGAGCGAGATCCCTTCTTCATAAAAAGGGATCTCCGTGTTTTTCGGATAACTCAACGAAGAGAAAAAAAGCCCAACTATCAACAGCAAAATGCAGCGATATATCCCTGCCATAGTCTTCCATCCGTGGAACGCAATTTGTTATAAGAAAGGCTTCACATCACCTACGCCTTCACGCACCACGACCGGCGTATCATCAGTAAGATCAATAACCGTTGTTGGTTTCTGCCCGAGATAGCCGCCGTGAATAATCAAGTCCACCTGTTTTTCCAGACGGTCTTTAATTTCTTCCGGATCGGATTCGGTAAATTCGCTGCCTGGCAGCATTAGCGAAGTGGAAAGCATCGGTTCGCCCAGTGCTTCAAGCAACGCCTGCGCAATCGGGTTAGAAGGCACACGCATACCGATGGTTTTGCGTTTTTCCTGCAACAGACGGCGTGGCACCTCCTTCGTCCCTTTCAGGATGAAGGTGTAGTTGCCCGGCGTGTTGTTTTTCATCAAACGAAACGCAACGTTATCCACGAATGAATAGGTCGAGAGCTCAGAAAGATCGCGACACATCAGGGTAAAGTTGTGACCGTCCGGCAGCTGGCGAATTCGACAAATACGCTCCATGGCGTTTTTATCTTCAATTTTACAGCCGAGCGCATAGCCGGAATCGGTTGGATAAACAATCACCCCGCCTTTACGCACGATCTCCACCGCCTGGTTGATCAGACGTTGCTGCGGATTATCAGGATGAATATAAAAAAACTGGCTCATAATTCCCTCTCTGTGGTGTTCTGCGGCTGTTCCCATAGCTGCCAGACGCCTTCAACGCCTGCGGGCAGCCAGAGTTTACGACCCAGTTCGATCCACGGGCATGGCTGATGAAAATCAGATCCTTGTGATGCCCATAAATGATGCTGACGCGCAAGTGTCGCCAGCTGGGTGCGTTCATTGGGCGATTGCTGGCACTGCGCGACTTCCATCGCGTCGCCGTGGTGTTCGGCAAAATGCGCAACCAATCTTTTCAGCCATTTAGCACTAAGATTGTACCGCCCAGGATGAGCTAGCACCGCCTTACCGCCAGAATGATGAATGACATCAATAGCTTGTTCTATTGTACACCACTGTGGCGGAACGTATCCGGTTTTCCCGCGCGCCAGATATTTTTTAAAGACATCCGCCATTGAACTGGCTTTGCCGCACTCCACAAGGAAACGCGCAAAATGACCGCGCGTCACCGCACCGCCCTGCGCCAGTCGTTGCGCGCCTTCCAGTGCCCCAGGTATTTGCGCTTTTTCAAGTCTTTCGGCAATCAGCTGCGCCCGCTGATTGCGCCGTTCTGTCTGCTGCGCGAGGAACTCACACATTAGCGGATGAGTAATATCAATATTCAGCCCGACAATATGAATTTCATGATTTTCCCAGACCGTGGAAATTTCCACGCCGGGAATAAGATTCAGCGCCAGTCCCGAACGTGAAATTTCCTCTCTTGCTGGTGAGATTGCAGCTGTGGTGTCATGGTCGGTGATCGCCAGGGTGCCAACGCGCATCTCGACTGCACGGTGCACCAATGCTTCTGGCGTCAGGCAGCCATCGGAAGCTGTGGTATGGCTGTGCAGGTCGTAAATCACTGCGTAATTCGTGTCGCTCAAGGCGCACTCCCGTTCTGGATAATGTTTTTTGCGCCGACATCATAACGGTTCTGGCAAATATTCTGAAATGAGCTGTTGACAATTAATCATTGAACTAGTTAACTAGTACGCAAGTTCACGTAAAAAGGGTATCGACAATGAAAGCAATTTTCGTACTGAAAGGTTGGTGGCGCACTTCCTGAAACGGGCAGTGTATTCACCATGCGTAAAGCAATCAGATACCCAGCCCGCCTGATGAGCGGGCTTTTTTTTGAACAAAATTAGAGAATAACAATGCAAACACAAAAACCGACTCTTGAACTGCTAACCTGCGAAGGCGCTTATCGCGACAACCCGACTGCGCTTTTTCACCAGTTGTGTGGGAATCGTCCAGCAACGCTGCTGCTGGAATCCGCAGATATCGACAGCAAAGATGATTTAAAAAGCCTGCTGCTGGTAGACAGTGCGCTGCGCATTACAGCATTAGGTGACACTGTCACAATTCAGGCACTTTCCGGCAATGGCGAAGCCCTGTTGGCACTACTGGATAACGCCCTGCCTGCGGGTGTGGAAAATGAACAATCACCAAACTGCCGTGTGCTGCGCTTCCCCCCTGTCAGTCCACTGCTGGATGAAGACGCCCGCTTATGCTCCCTTTCGGTTTTTGACGCTTTCCGCTTATTGCAGAATCTGTTGAATGTACCGAAGGAAGAACGAGAAGCAATGTTCTTCGGCGGCCTGTTCTCTTATGACCTTGTGGCGGGGTTTGAAGATTTACCGCAACTGTCAGCGGAAAATAACTGCCCTGATTTCTGTTTTTATCTCGCTGAAACGCTGATGGTGATTGACCATCAGAAAAAAAGCACCCGCATTCAGGCCAGTCTTTTTGCTCCGAATGAAGAAGAAAAACAACGTCTCACTGCTCGCCTGAACGATCTTCGCCAGCAGCTGACCGAAACCGCGCCACCGCTGCCGGTGGTTTCCGTGCCGCATATGCATTGTGAATGTAACCAGAGCGATGAAGAGTTCGGTGGCGTAGTGCGTTTGTTGCAAAAAGCGATTCGCGCCGGAGAAATTTTCCAGGTGGTGCCATCTCGCCGTTTCTCTCTGCCCTGCCCGTCACCGCTGGCGGCCTATTACGTGCTGAAAAAGAGTAATCCCAGCCCGTATATGTTTTTTATGCAGGATAATGATTTCACCCTGTTTGGCGCGTCGCCGGAGAGCTCGCTCAAGTATGACGCCACCAGCCGCCAGATTGAGATCTACCCCATTGCCGGAACACGTCCACGCGGTCGTCGTGCCGATGGTTCGCTGGACAGAGACCTCGACAGCCGCATCGAACTGGAAATGCGTACCGATCATAAAGAGCTTTCTGAACATCTGATGCTGGTGGATCTCGCCCGTAATGACCTGGCGCGTATTTGCACCCCCGGCAGTCGCTATGTCGCCGATCTCACCAAAGTTGACCGTTATTCTTATGTGATGCATCTCGTCTCCCGCGTGGTCGGTGAGCTGCGCCACGATCTCGACGCCCTGCACGCTTACCGCGCCTGTATGAATATGGGCACGTTAAGCGGCGCGCCGAAAGTGCGCGCCATGCAGTTAATTGCCGGGGCGGAAGGTCGTCGCCGCGGCAGCTACGGCGGCGCGGTAGGTTATTTCACCGCGCATGGCGATCTCGACACCTGCATAGTGATCCGCTCGGCGCTGGTGGAAAACGGTATCGCCACCGTGCAAGCCGGTGCTGGCGTGGTACTTGATTCTGTTCCGCAGTCGGAAGCCGACGAAACACGTAATAAAGCCCGCGCTGTACTGCGCGCTATTGCCACCGCGCATCATGCACAGGAGACGTTCTGATGGCTGACATTCTGCTGCTCGATAATATCGACTCTTTTACTTACAACCTGGCAGATCAGTTGCGCAGCAATGGTCATAACGTGGTGATTTACCGCAACCATATTCCGGCGCAGACCTTAATTGAACGCCTGGCGACAATGAGCAATCCGGTGCTGATGCTTTCTCCTGGCCCCGGTGTGCCAAGCGAAGCCGGTTGTATGCCGGAACTCCTCACCCGCTTGCGTGGCAAGCTGCCAATTATTGGCATTTGCCTCGGTCATCAGGCGATTGTCGAAGCTTATGGGGGGTATGTCGGTCAGGCGGGCGAAATTCTTCACGGTAAAGCCTCCAGCATTGAACATGACGGTCAGGCGATGTTTGCCGGATTAACAAACCCGCTGCCAGTGGCGCGTTATCACTCGCTGGTTGGCAGTAACATTCCGGCCGGTTTAACCATCAACGCCCATTTTAATGGCATGGTGATGGCGGTGCGTCACGATGCAGATCGCGTTTGTGGATTCCAGTTCCATCCGGAATCCATTCTTACTACCCAGGGCGCTCGCCTGCTGGAACAAACATTGGCCTGGGCGCAGCAGAAACTGGAACCGACTAACACGCTGCAACCGATTCTGGAAAAACTTTATCAGGCGCAGACGCTTAGCCAACAAGAAAGCCACCAGCTGTTTTCAGCGGTGGTACGTGGCGAACTGAAACCGGAACAACTGGCGGCGGCGCTGGTGAGCATGAAAATTCGCGGCGAGCACCCGAACGAGATCGCCGGAGCAGCAACCGCGCTACTGGAAAACGCCGCGCCGTTCCCGCGCCCGGATTATCTGTTTGCTGATATCGTCGGTACTGGCGGTGACGGCAGTAACAGCATCAATATTTCTACCGCCAGTGCGTTTGTCGCCGCGGCCTGTGGGCTGAAAGTGGCGAAACACGGCAACCGTAGTGTCTCCAGTAAATCCGGTTCGTCGGATCTGCTGGCGGCATTCGGTATTAATCTTGATATGAACGCCGATAAATCGCGCCAGGCGCTGGATGAGTTAGGCGTCTGTTTCCTCTTTGCGCCGAAATATCACACCGGATTCCGCCACGCGATGCCGGTTCGCCAGCAACTAAAAACCCGCACCCTGTTCAACGTGCTGGGACCATTGATTAACCCGGCGCATCCTCCGCTGGCGTTAATTGGTGTCTACAGCCCGGAACTGGTGCTGCCGATTGCCGAAACCTTGCGCGTGCTGGGGTATCAACGCGCGGCGGTAGTGCACAGCGGTGGGATGGATGAAGTTTCATTACACGCACCGACAATCGTTGCCGAACTGCATGACGGCGAAATTAAGAGCTATCAATTGACCGCTGAAGATTTTGGCCTGACACCCTACCACCAGGAGCAACTGGCAGGCGGAACACCGGAAGAAAACCGTGACATTTTAACACGCTTGTTACAAGGTAAAGGCGACGCCGCCCATGAAGCAGCCGTCGCGGCGAATGTCGCCATGTTAATGCGCCTGCATGGCCATGAAGATCTGCAAGCCAATGCGCAAACCGTTCTTGAGGTACTGCGCAGTGGTTCCGCTTACGACAGAGTCACCGCACTGGCGGCACGAGGGTAAATGATGCAAACCGTTTTAGCGAAAATCGTCGCAGACAAGGCGATTTGGGTGGAAACCCGCAAAGAACAGCAACCGCTGGCCAGTTTTCAGAATGTGGTTCAGCCGAGCACGCGACATTTTTATGATGCACTTCAGGGCGCACGCACGGCGTTTATTCTGGAGTGTAAAAAAGCGTCGCCGTCAAAAGGCGTGATCCGTGATGATTTCGATCCGGCACGCATTGCCGCCATTTATAAACATTACGCTTCGGCAATTTCGGTGCTGACTGATGAGAAATATTTTCAGGGGAGCTTTGATTTCCTCCCCATCGTCAGTCAAATCGCCCCGCAGCCGATTTTATGTAAAGACTTCATAATCGACCCTTACCAGATCTATCTGGCGCGCTATTACCAGGCCGATGCCTGCTTATTAATGCTTTCAGTACTTGATGACGAACAATATCGCCAGCTTGCCGCCGTCGCCCACAGTCTGGAGATGGGTGTGCTGACCGAAGTCAGTAATGAAGAGGAACTGGAGCGTGCCATTGCATTGGGGGCAAAGGTCGTTGGCATCAACAACCGCGATCTGCGTGATTTGTCGATTGATCTCAACCGTACCCGCGAGCTTGCGCCGAAACTGGGGCACAACGTTACGGTAATCAGCGAATCCGGCATCAATACTTACGCTCAGGTGCGCGAGTTAAGCCACTTCGCTAACGGTTTTCTGATTGGTTCGGCGTTGATGGCCCATGACGATTTGCACGCCGCCGTGCGCCGGGTGTTGCTGGGTGAGAATAAAGTATGTGGCCTGACGCGTGGGCAAGATGCTAAAGCAGCTTATGACGCGGGCGCAATTTACGGTGGGTTGATTTTTGTTGCGACGTCACCGCGTTGCGTCAACGTTGAACAGGCGCAGGAAGTGATGGCTGCGGCACCGTTGCAGTATGTTGGCGTGTTCCGCAATCACGATATTGCCGATGTGGTGGACAAAGCTAAGGTGTTATCGCTGGCAGCAGTGCAACTGCATGGTAATGAAGATCAGCTGTATATCGATACGCTGCGTGGTGCGCTGCCTGAAAACGTTGCCATCTGGAAAGCATTAAGCGTCGGTGAAACCCTGCCAGCCCGCGAGCTTCAGCACGTTGATAAATATGTTTTAGACAACGGCCAGGGTGGAAGCGGGCAACGTTTCGACTGGTCACTGTTAAACGGTCAATCGCTTGGCAACGTTCTGCTGGCGGGGGGCTTAGGCGCAGATAACTGCGTGGAAGCGGCACAAACCGGCTGCGCCGGACTTGATTTTAATTCTGCTGTAGAGTCGCAACCGGGCATCAAAGACGCACGTCTTTTGGCCTCGGTTTTCCAGACGCTGCGCGCATATTAAGGAAAGGAACAATGACAACATTACTTAACCCCTATTTTGGTGAGTTTGGCGGCATGTACGTGCCACAAATCCTGATGCCTGCTCTGCGCCAGCTGGAAGAAGCTTTTGTCAGTGCGCAAAAAGATCCTGAATTTCAGGCTCAGTTCAACGACCTGCTGAAAAACTATGCCGGGCGTCCAACCGCGCTGACCAAATGCCAGAACATTACGGCTGGCACGAACACCACGCTGTATCTGAAGCGCGAAGATTTGCTGCACGGCGGCGCGCATAAAACCAACCAGGTGCTCGGCCAGGCGTTGCTGGCGAAGCGGATGGGTAAAACGGAAATCATCGCCGAAACCGGAGCCGGTCAGCATGGCGTGGCGTCGGCCCTTGCCAGCGCCCTGCTCGGCCTGAAATGTCGCATTTATATGGGTGCCAAAGACGTCGAGCGCCAGTCGCCTAACGTTTTTCGTATGCGCTTAATGGGTGCGGAAGTGATCCCGGTGCATAGCGGTTCCGCGACGCTGAAAGATGCCTGTAATGAGGCGCTACGCGACTGGTCCGGCAGTTATGAAACCGCGCACTATATGCTGGGCACCGCGGCTGGCCCGCATCCTTACCCGACCATTGTGCGTGAGTTTCAGCGAATGATTGGCGAAGAAACGAAAGCGCAGATTCTGGAAAGAGAAGGTCGCCTGCCGGATGCGGTTATCGCCTGTGTTGGCGGCGGTTCGAATGCCATCGGCATGTTTGCTGATTTTATCAACGAAACCGACGTCGGCCTGATTGGTGTCGAACCAGGCGGTCACGGTATCGAAACTGGCGAGCACGGCGCACCGTTAAAACACGGTCGCGTGGGCATCTATTTCGGTATGAAAGCGCCGATGATGCAAACCGAAGACGGACAGATTGAAGAATCTTACTCCATCTCCGCCGGACTGGATTTCCCGTCTGTCGGCCCACAACACGCGTATCTTAACAGCACTGGACGCGCTGATTACGTGTCAATTACCGATGATGAAGCACTGGAAGCCTTCAAAACGCTGTGCCTGCACGAAGGGATCATCCCGGCGCTAGAATCCTCCCACGCCCTGGCCCATGCGCTGAAAATGATGCGCGAAAACCCGGAAAAAGAGCAGCTACTGGTGGTTAACCTTTCCGGTCGCGGCGATAAAGACATCTTCACCGTTCACGATATTTTGAAAGCACGAGGGGAAATCTGATGGAACGCTACGAATCTCTGTTTGCCCAGTTGAAGGAGCGCAAAGAAGGCGCATTCGTTCCTTTCGTCACGCTCGGTGATCCGGGCATTGAGCAGTCGCTGAAAATTATCGACACGCTAATTGAAGCCGGTGCTGACGCGCTGGAGTTAGGTATCCCCTTCTCCGACCCACTGGCGGATGGCCCGACGATTCAAAACGCCACACTGCGTGCCTTTGCGGCAGGTGTGACCCCGGCACAGTGCTTTGAGATGCTGGCACTGATTCGCCAGAAGCACCCGACCATTCCCATCGGCCTTTTGATGTATGCCAACCTGGTGTTTAACAAAGGCATTGATGAGTTTTATGCCCAGTGCGAGAAAGTCGGCGTCGATTCGGTGCTGGTTGCCGATGTGCCAGTGGAAGAGTCCGCTCCCTTCCGCCAGGCCGCGTTGCGTCATAATGTCGCACCTATCTTTATTTGCCCGCCGAATGCCGACGATGATTTGCTGCGCCAGATAGCCTCCTACGGTCGTGGATACACCTATTTATTGTCACGTGCGGGCGTGACCGGCGCAGAAAACCGCGCCGCGTTACCCCTCAATCATCTGGTCACGAAGCTGAAAGAGTACAATGCTGCGCCTCCATTGCAGGGCTTTGGTATTTCCGCCCCGGATCAGGTAAAAGCAGCGATTGATGCAGGAGCTGCGGGCGCGATTTCTGGTTCGGCCATTGTTAAAATCATCGAGCAACATATTAATGAGCCAGAGAAAATGCTGGCGGCACTGAAAGCTTTTGTACAACCGATGAAAGCGGCGACGCGCAGTTAATCCCACAGCCGCCAGTACCGCTGGCGGCATTTTAACTTTCTTTAACGAAGCCGGAAAAATCCTAAATTCATTTTATATTTATCTTTTTACCGTTTCGCTTACCCCTGTCGAACGTCAACTTACGTTATTTTTCCGCCCAACAGTAATATAATCAAACAAATTAATCCCGCAACATAACACCAGTAAAATAAATAATTTTCTCTAAGTCACTTATTCCTCAGGCAATTGTTAATATATCCAGAACGTTCCTCATAATATATTTTCCCACTTTCTTCTCGTTACGCTTAATTTGACTAATTCTCATTAGCGACTAATTTTAATGAGTGTCGACACACAACACTCATATTAATCAAACAATGCAACGCAACGGGAGAAATAACATGGCCGAACATCGTGGTGGTTCAGGAAATTTCGCCGAAGACCGTGAGAAGGCATCCGACGCAGGCCGTAAAGGCGGTCAGCATAGCGGCGGTAATTTTAAAAATGATCCGCAACGCGCATCTGAAGCGGGTAAAAAAGGCGGTCAACAAAGCGGTGGTAATAAATCAGGCAAATCCTGATTCACCGTTAATTATTAATATCAGCTGATAAAGATAATTTCATCTGCGGGCCGTATGGCTCGCAGTGATTCCACTGGAGAAAAATATGAATATGAAGACCATTGAAGATGTATTTATTCACCTGCTTTCAGATACCTACAGCGCAGAAAAACAATTAACCCGTGCACTGGCAAAACTCGCTAGAGCAACATCAAACGAAAAATTAAGTCAGGCTTTTCATGCGCACCTCGAGGAAACTCATGGACAGATTGAACGAATTGATCAAGTTGTGGAATCTGAATCGAACCTGAAAATTAAGCGCATGAAATGTGTGGCAATGGAAGGTCTCATTGAAGAAGCTAATGAGGTTATCGAAAGCACCGAGAAAAACGAAGTACGTGATGCCGCACTAATTGCCGCTGCACAGAAAGTCGAGCACTATGAGATCGCCAGTTACGGGACCTTAGCGACGCTGGCTGAACAATTAGGTTACCGTAAAGCAGCGAAGCTTCTGAAAGAAACTTTGGAAGAAGAAAAGGCCACAGACATCAAACTGACTGATCTGGCCCTTAATAACGTAAATAAGAAAGCCGAAAATAAAGCCTGAAATATGAACTTTAACTTTTAGTCATTTTATAAAGAGGACATTTTCATGAATCGTATTGAACATTATCATGACTGGTTACGTGACGCCCACGCAATGGAAAAGCAAGCCGAATCTATGCTTGAATCCATGGCCAGTCGTATAGATAATTATCCTGAACTACGCGCTCGTATTGAACAACATCTTAGTGAAACCAAAAACCAGATTGTTCAACTGGAAACTATTCTTGATCGTAATGACATTTCACGTTCAGTCATTAAAGATTCCATGAGTAAAATGGCTGCGCTTGGACAGTCAATCGGTGGTATATTCCCTTCTGATGAAATAGTCAAAGGCTCTATTAGCGGATATGTCTTCGAGCAATTTGAAATCGCCTGTTATACCTCACTCTTAGCAGCAGCAAAAAATGCCGGTGATACAGCCTCAATTCCGATTATCGAAGCGATTTTAAATGAGGAAAAGCACATGGCCGACTGGCTAATTCAGCATATTCCGCAAACAACTGAGAAATTCTTAATTCGCTCTGAAACTGATGGCGTGGAAGCGAAGAAATAATACCCTTTATACCATGTCCTTATTGACCCCGTAATTACGGGGTCATTTTTGTGCGGAATTAAAAACGATATCCTGCTGAGAACATAAACACCCACGGATCGAGGCGTACGCTATCGTGTTGCTGTGCACCGCCCAGTTTATAATTGGCAGTGGTATCGATATCCATGTACCAGACTGACATGTTAACCAACCAGTCACGGTTAATCAGATAATCAACCCCCACCTGCCCGGCAGCTCCCCAGGAGTCTTTCAGACTGAGATCGGAAAGCCCCGCCTCTTTGCCATGATCGTTAAATCCATTATCAAAGAAGGTGGTGTAGTTAATACCTGCACCAACGTAAGGACGGAATTTGCTGCTGGCATCACCAAAATACCACTGCGCCATCAGTGTTGGCGGCAGATGATGAACGGTTGCAATATCGCCGGTCGCCCGGGTGCCGATTTTATGGCGGAACGGCGTCGCTGCCAGCAATTCCACACCAATGTTATCGGTCGCCATATAAGTAAACGTCAGGCCCAGTTGCGTGTTATTGGTCACGCTGAATCCACCCAGACTTCCTAACGTACCACCAGCACCTTCTGTTGGACGTACGGTTGCAGACCCTGCACGCATAAAAAATTCGCCTGCTTCATGCGCATAGGCACTGCCAGAGAGAAGAGTTGTTACTGCCAAAGCCGCCACTGTTAACTTTTTCATATCCGCTCCGTCGTTATGGTTATAAAAACGTGACGAATATACCTACATTGGAGTAACAAATGATCCTACATAGATCACATTACATATGATAATTCACCATTTATTGATCTGGATTAATTTAGAAGTTGCATTGAGAATCCTGGTTAATGTGATTTAAATCAATTTTTAAATATTTTCGCTACGCAAATATTAACTCGTTCGCCACTTGCCGCGGTTTGCCCACGCCTGAAGGCCAGCAATTACCTCCGCTTTACAAAGATATGCTTTTCCATACAAGACCTGATGCTGCCACCCGAGGCTTAACCAGGGTACAATTGCCCGCTAATTAACACCTGCATAAAACTCAAGGAGAGTGCATGTCTATCACGGCGCAGTCCGTATACCGTGACACCGGAAATTTCTTCCGTAATCAATTTATGACCATTCTGTTGGTATCGTTGCTATGTGCGTTTATCACAGTGGTGTTAGGGCATGTTTTCTCACCCAGTGATGCACAGCTTGCGCAGCTCAATGACGGCGTGCCCGTTAGCGGCAGTAGTGGGTTGTTCGACCTGGTTCAGAATATGTCACCGGAACAGCAACAAATTTTGCTGCAGGCTTCAGCGGCGTCCACTTTTTCAGGATTAATCGGTAACGCCATTCTCGCCGGAGGCGTAATATTAATTATCCAGCTGGTGTCTGCGGGTCAGAGAGTCAGTGCGCTGCGAGCTATTGGTGCCAGTGCGCCGATATTGCCCAAGTTATTTATTCTGATTTTTCTGACTACCCTTTTAGTACAGATTGGCATCATGCTGGTGGTCGTTCCGGGAATTATCATGGCCATTTTATTGGCCCTGGCACCGGTGATGTTGGTACAGGACAAAATGGGCATTTTTGCCTCGATGCGAAGCAGCATGCGCCTGACCTGGGCGAATATGCGTCTGGTGGCACCCGCAGTACTGAGCTGGTTGCTGGCAAAGACACTGTTGCTGCTTTTTGCCTCTTCTTTTGCCGCATTAACCCCGGAAATTGGTGCCGTACTGGCGAACACCTTGAGCAACCTGATTTCAGCCGTACTGCTCATCTATCTGTTCCGCCTGTATATGTTGATTCGCCAATAACCTTAAGCATTTGATTACGGAATCGTAAAATGAAGCAGTTTCTTGATTTTTTACCGCTGGTTGTCTTTTTCGCGTTTTACAAGATTTATGACATCTATGCGGCTACTGCGGCGCTGATCGTCGCCACGGCGATTGTGCTTATATATAGCTGGGTTCGCTTTCGTAAGGTTGAGAAGATGGCCCTGATCACTTTTGTTCTGGTGGTCGTCTTCGGTGGCTTGACGCTGTTCTTCCACAATGATGAGTTTATTAAATGGAAGGTTACAGTCATTTATGCTCTGTTTGCGGGAGCCCTGTTAGTCAGCCAATGGGTGATGAAAAAGCCGCTAATTCAGCGGATGCTGGGTAAAGAACTCACGCTGCCGCAACCGGTATGGTCGAAGCTGAATCTGGCCTGGGCTGTTTTCTTTATCCTTTGCGGTCTGGCAAACATCTACATCGCATTCTGGCTGCCGCAAAATATTTGGGTCAACTTTAAAGTCTTTGGCCTGACCGCCCTTACCTTAATCTTCACATTGTTAAGCGGTATCTATATCTACCGCCACATGCCGCAGGAAGATAAATCCTAACCAGACTGCCAGTCCTTCGGGGCTGGCGCTGTATCTCCTCTGTTCTCCTCAGGAAAATCATAGTAGCATCGCGCCTGTGATTTTCCTTTTAAGTCGGTTTTACCATGTCTACAACACATAACGTCCCTCAGGGCGATCTTGTTTTACGTACTTTAGCCATGCCCGCCGATACCAATGCCAATGGTGACATCTTTGGTGGTTGGTTAATGTCACAAATGGATATTGGCGGCGCTATTCTGGCGAAAGAAATTGCCCACGGTCGCGTCGTGACTGTGCGGGTTGAAGGAATGACTTTCTTACGGCCGGTTGCGGTCGGCGATGTGGTGTGCTGCTATGCACGCTGTGTCCAGAAAGGGACGACATCGGTCAGCATTAATATTGAAGTGTGGGTGAAAAAAGTCGCGTCTGAACCCATCGGGCAACGCTATAAAGCGACAGAAGCATTATTTAAGTATGTCGCGGTTGATCCTGAAGGAAAACCTCGCGCCTTACCTGTTGAGTAATAATCAAAAGCCTCCGGTCGGAGGCTTTTGACTTTCTGCTTACTGAATTTCGGTGGTGCCGTTAATTTTAAACAGGATATTCACCACAATCCCACTGCCTGGCTTACCCGGCTCATAACGCCATCTGCGCATCGCATTTTTCACCTCACGCTCAAACATGTTCGCAGGCTTGGCTGAGAGGATTTGCACGTTATCCACGCGACCATCCGGCGTGACATCAAATTTAACTTTAACCTGCCCTTCAATGCGCAATGCCTGTGCTCGTGCCGGATACTGCGGCTGATTGCGGCTTAATGCGCGTGGTCCTGAAGCCACACTGGTAACCGGCTTGCTGGTTGCAGCCGTTGCCGTACTTGATGTCGGGCGCGCGGGTGCCGTATTTTCAAACGGTGATGCCGGACGCGACTCTACGGGTTTGACATCGCGTTTTGGCTGCTCCTGTACCTTTTTCACCGGCTTCGGTTTTGGCTTAGGTTTCGGCTTCGGCTTCGGCTTTTCAATGACCACCGGTGCTTCTTTTGGCGGTTCGGGGATCGGCTCAGGTTCCGGTTCTGGCTCTACCACCGGCTCCGGTGGCGGCTGAACGGCTTGTGGCGGTTCGAGATCCGCAGGCGCAACCATCGTGACAGAAATTGGCTGCGCAGGCGCAGGTAGTTCAATAACCTGATGTACCGAGGTATAGAGCAGACCCGCCACAACAGCACCATGAATGCAGACCGAAAGTAACGTCGGCCAGGGGAAGCGGCGAGGTAAATCAAGGGTCATTGAAGTCATAATCATTTCAGTAGAAAAACCAGGCCTCGATTTTAAATGCAAATAGCAATCATATTCAATAAGGCAAGACGATCAGGATCAGTGAAAATGTCATTTTTGGCGTAATTGACCTTACTTTATGCATGGTCTTAACAAAGACATCATCTTTCCGTTGCAGATCTTCGCCCTTTCAAATAACGTACTTTACAACTTTCCCGAACAAGGAGTTGTGCCCGTGTTGTATGTTATTTACGCTCAAGACAAAGCTGATAGCCTCGAAAAACGCCTTTCCGTTCGTCCGGCACATTTAGCACGTTTACAGTTACTGCATGATGAAGGTCGTTTGTTGACAGCTGGTCCAATGCCAGCGGTAGACAGTAACGATCCAGGGGCTGCGGGATTTACTGGCTCAACCGTTATTGCTGAATTTGAATCGCTGGAAGCAGCTCAGGCCTGGGCCGATGCTGACCCGTACGTAGCGGCAGGAGTCTATGAACACGTTTCAGTGAAACCATTTAAGAAAGTGTTCTGAATAGAGATTCAATATTTAAGGGCACGGTTTTTGCAACCGTGTTCTTGTTTGGCCTTTCCTTATAGGTCGGTCAGTGCATTCACCCCCACAAGCAGATAATAACTTTATCTGTATTTCTTTATATGATGTGAGCATATTCAGGAAAAATGCCCTTTCCTGACGCAGAGTTGCTCACTCAAAACCTTTGATTACTGCGGATAAAGTCATCTACTATTGTTTAACACATTCACGCGCTGCATGTATGTTCAGAAAATGTGCACGCTCAGATAATTAAACAAAATTGTGGTTACAGAGGTATCAGTGAGTCACTGGGCTACATTCAAACAAACAGCAACTAATTTATGGGTGACCCTACGGCACGACATTCTCGCGCTGGCCGTCTTTTTAAATGGATTGCTTATTTTTAAAACAATCTATGGTATGTCGGTAAATTTGCTAGATATTTTCCATATCAAAGCATTTTCAGAGTTGGATCTCTCCTTGCTGGCAAACGCCCCACTCTTTATGCTCGGCGTCTTTCTTGTCCTGAACTCCATTGGCTTACTGTTCCGGGCAAAGCTCGCATGGGCAATCAGTATCATTTTGTTGTTGATAGCGCTAATTTACACCCTGCATTTTTATCCCTGGCTGAAATTTAGTATTGGATTTTGCATTTTTACGCTGGTGTTTTTGCTGATACTGCGCAAAGACTTCTCCCACAGTAGCGCCGCAGCCGGGACAATTTTCGCATTTATTAGTTTCACGACGTTACTGTTTTACTCCACCTACGGTGCGCTTTATTTAAGCGAAGGTTTTAATCCGCGAATAGAAAGTTTGATGACCGCGTTCTATTTTTCGATAGAAACCATGTCAACCGTCGGCTATGGCGATATTGTCCCTGTTTCTGAATCAGCACGATTGTTCACTATTTCGGTCATTATTTCCGGCATTACCGTTTTTGCCACCTCTATGACCTCAATTTTTGGTCCGCTTATCCGCGGGGGATTCAACAAACTTGTAAAAGGAAACAATCATACAATGCATCGTAAAGATCATTTTATTGTTTGCGGACATTCGATTCTCGCCATCAATACGATCCTGCAACTGAATCAACGCGGACAAAACGTAACGGTTATCAGCAACTTGCCTGAAGATGATATCAAGCAACTTGAGCAACGCTTAGGCGATAACGCTGATGTTATCCCCGGTGACAGTAATGACAGTTCAGTCTTGAAGAAAGCGGGAATCGATCGTTGCCGGGCCATTCTGGCGCTGAGTGATAACGATGCAGATAACGCGTTTGTTGTACTCTCGGCAAAAGATATGAGCAGTGATGTCAAAACAGTTCTCGCCGTCAGTGATAGCAAAAACCTGAATAAGATTAAGATGGTACATCCGGATATCATTCTCTCGCCGCAACTGTTTGGCAGCGAAATTCTGGCGCGAGTTTTAAATGGTGAAGAGATTAATAATGATATGCTCGTTTCAATGTTGTTGAACTCCGGTCATGGCATTTTCAGCGATAACGATGAACAAGAAACGAAAGCTGACAGTAAAGAATCGGCGCAAAAATAGAGTTTAAAGACGGAAGAGTAAACTTATTGGGCACCGCAATGGTGCCCAGTACATTTAGATATTGTAGATCGCAAACAATAACGAGTTACGCTGTTTGTTTAGAATGCACTTCCTGATGCTGTGGATACGCATATTTCGGCGCGATTGCCCCTCAAGCCAACGCGATTTACGTCGGCTAGCCTGACGCTGCATGCGCCAGCGCCCCACTTCCGTTCTACTCCGCTTCATGTTAACTACTCTATGCAATAACAGAATGGTCATTATACCCCCGCCCCCGACGCTGACCAGTGCTTTTCCCGCGTTTTTATTTGCCAGATGAATCCATATGCGTAAACTCATAACAATGCGCTTTCAAAAGGATTTCTAATCTATGACAACCGTTTATACGTTGGTGAGTTGGTTGGCCATTCTGGGATACTGGTTGCTCATTGCAGGCGTAACTTTACGCATTCTAATGAAACGACGCGCAGTTCCCTCCGCGATGGCCTGGCTGTTGATTATTTACATTCTGCCGTTAGTCGGAATTATTGCCTATCTTGCCGTTGGCGAGCTCCATTTAGGCAAACGCCGCGCTGAGCGCGCCAGAGCGATGTGGCCTTCCACCGCAAAGTGGCTTAACGACCTTAAAGCCTGTAAGCATATCTTCGCCGAAGAAAATAGCAGTGTCGCTGCGCCACTATTCAAGCTTTGTGAGCGTCGTCAGGGGATCGCTGGGGTCAAAGGGAATCAGCTACAACTGATGACCGAGTCAGATGATGTGATGCAGGCGTTAATCCGCGACATCCAGCTCGCGCGCCATAATATTGAGATGGTGTTTTATATCTGGCAGCCCGGCGGCATGGCGGACCAGGTGGCTGAATCATTAATGGCGGCTGCGCGACGCGGCATTCATTGCCGATTGATGCTCGACTCCGCCGGGAGTGTGGCTTTTTTCCGCAGCCCGTGGCCCGAGCTAATGCGTAATGCCGGTATTGAAGTGGTCGAAGCCTTAAAGGTCAATCTGATGCGTGTGTTTTTACGCCGTATGGACCTGCGCCAACATCGCAAGATGATCATGATCGATAATTACATCGCGTACACCGGCAGCATGAATATGGTCGACCCTCGCTACTTCAAACAAGATGCGGGCGTAGGGCAATGGATTGATCTGATGGCGCGTATGGAAGGCCCCATCGCCACCGCGATGGGGATTATTTATTCCTGCGACTGGGAGATTGAAACCGGGAAACGTATTCTGCCGCCACCACCAGATGTCAATATTATGCCGTTTGAGCAGGCCAGCGGTCACACCATTCACACAATTGCTTCTGGCCCCGGCTTTCCGGAAGATCTCATTCACCAGGCATTATTGACTGCGGCTTATTCGGCACGTGAATATTTGATCATGACAACGCCCTACTTTGTGCCCAGCGATGATTTACTTCATGCGATTTGCACGGCGGCACAGCGCGGAGTGGATGTCAGTATTATCCTTCCGCGAAAAAATGATTCAATGCTGGTTGGCTGGGCCAGTCGCGCGTTCTTTACGGAACTGCTGGCTGCTGGGGTTAAAATTTATCAGTTTGAAGGCGGGTTATTGCATACCAAGAGTGTGCTGGTCGATGGCGAATTAAGTCTGGTTGGTACCGTTAACCTTGATATGCGGAGTCTGTGGCTGAATTTCGAGATTACGCTGGCAATCGACGATAAAGGGTTTGGTGCTGACCTCGCCGCCGTTCAGGACGATTATATTTCGCGTTCTCGTCTGCTCGATGCCCGTTTATGGCTAAAACGTCCATTATGGCAACGTGTCGCCGAGCGACTGTTTTACTTCTTCAGCCCGTTGCTGTAAAACGTCGCCAACAGAGGTTAAACAGGTAGTGACTATGGATATGGATCTAAACAATCGCCTGACTGAAGATGAAACGCTTGAGCAGGCCTACGATATTTTTCTCGAACTGGCTGCCGACAATCTCGATCCAGCTGATGTTCTGCTGTTCAATCTTCAGTTTGAAGAGCGCGGCGGCGCGGAGTTATTCGATCCGGCAGAAGACTGGCAGGAACATGTTGATTTCGATTTGAACCCGGACTTTTTTGCCGAAGTGGTGATTGGTCTGGCGGACAGTGAAGATGGTGAAATCAACGATGTTTTCGCCCGCATTCTGTTATGCCGCGAAAAAGATCACAAACTGTGCCATATCATCTGGCGGGAATAAATAATCGCTTTCGGCGTGAAAAAGGGCTGACAACTGTCAGCCCTTATTGTGTTTAAAGCGGATCGACTTTCAGGCAAGAAACGGCGTGTCTGAAACTCCCCTCCAGAACAGGACGTGTTTTGGCGCACTCCGGACCGGCAATCGGGCAACGGGTACGGAAAACACAACCGGAAGGCGGGTTGATCGGCGACGGTAATTCCCCTTCCAGTAACTGGATGGTTTTGTTCTTCTCCAGATCCGGATCAGGTATGGGGACTGCCGACATCAATGCCCTGGTGTAAGGATGTAGTGGATTGTGGTAGACCTCATCATAGGTCCCCAGTTCTACCGCATGGCCGAGATACATCACCAGCACACGATCGGAAATGTGTTTTACCACGGCCAGGTCGTGAGCGATAAAAATTAATGACAATCCCATCTCGCGTTGCAGCTGCTGGAGCAGGTTGACCACCTGCGCCTGAATTGACACGTCCAGCGCCGACACCGGCTCATCACAGATAATCAGCTTCGGTTCAAGAATAAGAGCACGAGCAATCCCGATACGCTGGCACTGCCCACCAGAGAACTCATGCGGATAGCGGTTAATCAGGTTAGGCAATAACCCGACTTTCAGCATCATCGCCTTCACGCGCTCGCGAACTTCCTGGCGTGACATTTTCGGATGATAAGTACGCAGTGGTTCAGCGATGATCTCGCCGATGGTCATACGCGGGTTAAGCGATGCCAACGGATCCTGGAAAATCATCTGAATATCACTGCGAACGGCACGCCATTCATCGGGCTTCATGCCCAGCAACTCTTTACCTAACCAGGCAACATGACCGTCGGTCGCCTTGACCAAACCGATGATGGCGCGAGCAAAGGTGGACTTACCGCATCCCGATTCCCCTACCACACCTAAAGTTTCCCCTTCATACAGGCGAAGAGTGACACCATCGACGGCTTTGAGCGTTTTCGGCGGTTGCCAGAACCACTGTTTGCCATCTTTGATTTCAAAGTGCACTTTCAGATCGGCGATTTCAAGGAGGACTTTTCTTCCTTCAGTTACAGCATTCATAACAGTTCCTCCACCGGTTTAAAGCAAGCACGCAGACGGCCAGGCGTAAACTCTTCCAGCGGCGGTGCGCTACTACAAATTTCCATCGCATGCGGACAACGTGGCTGGAACGGGCAACCTTTCGGTAATCGCAGCAAGTTTGGCGGATTACCCGGGATGGTCAACATTGTTTCACCTTCCGCATCAAGACGCGGCACCGCGTTGAGCAAACCGATAGAATAAGGATGAACGGGTTGATAAAAGACATCGCGCGCATTGCCATATTCCATCGTGCGCCCGGCGTACATTACCAGCACTTTGTCGCAGATCCCCGCAACCACGCCAAGATCGTGGGTGATCATAATGATGGCGGTATTAAATTCCCGCTTCAGTTCATTTAATAGCGTCATGATCTGCGCCTGTACGGTGACGTCCAGCGCAGTAGTGGGTTCATCAGCAATCAGCAGCTTAGGTCGACATAGCAATGCCATCGCAATCATGACTCGCTGACGCATGCCGCCAGAAAATTCGTGCGGGTACATTTTCATGCGTTTACGCGCTTCCGGCATTTTTACCGCATCGAGCATCCGCACCGACTCTTCAAACGCCTCAGCTTTGCTCATGTTCTTATGCAGCATCAGCACTTCCATCAACTGCTCACCGACGCGCATATAGGGATTCAACGAAGTCATTGGGTCCTGAAAAATCATTGAGATTTGTTCAGCGCGCAGTTTATTGAGTTCACGCTCTGGCAAATTGAGGATTTCACGCCCATTGAAGGTTGCCGATCCGCCAATACGTCCGTTGGCAGCCAACAGGCCCATCAACGCAAATGCAGTTTGCGATTTACCCGAACCAGACTCACCTACAATGCCCAGCGTTTCTCCGGCACGTAGGGAAAAATTTAAATCATTGACCGCCGTGACGTCGCCGTCCGGGGTACTAAAGGTAACACGCAAATCTTTCACGTTCAGCAGTGCGTCAGCCTGTTGTTGTGCGAGCGGCACAGTTGCAGTTTCAATTACGCTCATGGCTGCACTCCTTAACGATCTTTCGGGTCGAGGGCATCACGCAAGCCATCGCCGATAAAGTTGAAACAAAACAGTGTCACCACGAGGAATCCCGCTGGGAACAACAATAACCATGGAGAGACTTCCATCGAGTTCGCGCCATCACTCAGCAATGCACCCCAGCTGCTTAACGGCTCTTGCGTACCCAACCCCAGGAAGCTAAGGAAAGATTCAAAGAGGATCATGCTGGGCACCAGAAGTGATGCGTAGACCACCACCACACCGAGTACATTCGGCACAATGTGGCGAATAACAATGCCCGACGTCGATACACCGCCAACTTGTGCCGCCTCAATAAACTCTTTACGCTTCAGACTCAGGGTTTGCCCACGCACAATACGAGCCATATCCAGCCAGGAAACCATGCCAATCGCCACGAAAATCAGCAGGATGTTTTGACCGAAAAAGGTCACCAGCAAAATGACGAAGAACATGAATGGGAAGGAGTTGAGGATTTCCAGCAGACGCATCATTACCGAATCCACTTTACCGCCCAGATAACCGGAAAGCGAACCGTAAAGTGTCCCCACGACCACTGCCACCAGTGCCGCAGCAACACCGACCATGAGTGAGATACGCCCGCCAATCGCAACGCGCACAAGCAGGTCGCGACCGGATGAGTCAGTACCAAAGTAGTGACCGGACTCCATATCCGGGGCGCTGGACATCATCGCCCAGTCAGTATCGTCATAGGCAAACTGCGAAAGCATCGGTGCCAGGATTACAAATAACGCGATCAGCACCAGCACTATCAGACTGGCAACCGCCGCACGGTTATGCATAAAACGTCGACGTGCGTCCTGCCACAAGCTGCGCCCTTCGACCTCCAGCTTTTCACTGAAATTTTCCAGCGTCTCGCTGTTTTTCTTACTTAACATCATCGCGAGCTCCAGTATCAGTAACGGATTTTCGGGTCGATAACCGCATATAGCACATCGACAATGGCATTAAACAAAATGGTTAACGCACCAACCAGGATAGTCAGGCTTAACACTAAGGAATAGTCACGGTTCAATGCGCCATTAACGAACAGTTGCCCAATCCCCGGCAAACCATAAATGGTTTCGATAACCATAGAACCGGTAATAATGCCGACAAATGCGGGGCCCATATAGGAGAGCACGGGTAACAGAGCAGGTTTTAATGCGTGGCGTAAAATGATCCGCCGCATAGGTAACCCTTTCGCCCGGGCAGTACGAATAAAGTTGGAGTGTAAAACCTCAATCATAGAGCCACGGGTAATACGCGCAATACTGGCGATATAGGCGAGTGACAACGCCACCATCGGCAATATCATGAATTTAAGCGCCCCACCATTCCAGCCACCGCCCGGCAGCCAATGCAAAATGATCGCAAATATCATTACTAATAATGGCGCAACCACAAAACTGGGGATAACAACCCCGGTCATTGCCAGCCCCATCACGGTATAGTCCCATTTGGTGTTTTGTTTTAATGCGGCAATAACGCCAGCACTAACACCCAGTATTACCGCAAGGAAAAATGCTGCGGCTCCCAGTTTGGCAGAAACGGGAAAACTGGATGCAACCAGGTCGTTGACCGAATAATCTTTATATTTAAACGATGGACCGAAATCGCCATGCGCCAGTTGTTTCAGGTAGCTGAAATACTGTGTCATGATCGGATCATTAAGATGATATTTCGCTTCGATATTGGCCATCACTTCTGGCGGTAAAGTACGTTCGCCGGTAAAAGGGCTTCCCGGCGCGAGGCGCATCATGAAGAACGAAATAGTAATAAGAATAAATAGCGTCGGAATCGCTTCCAGACAGCGACGTAGAATAAATTTTAACATTGCCCTACCTTCTGGCCTGTGCCTTCTGTAATGCGATAAAAATCAGACACCGTGGAGCAGGACACTCCTGCCCCACGTATTGCCATTAGTGCTTCACAATGTACATATTCCGGGTGTAGGTATTATCCAGCGGATCTTTGCCGGTATAGCCACCAACCCACGGTTTCACCAGACGCGCATTCACGTAGTAATAAACAGGAACAATGGCCGAATCCTTATCCAGCTGTTGTTCTGCTTTAGTGTACAGAGCTGTGCGCTGCGCCTCGTCAGTCGCTTTCAGCGTTTCCGCCATAATGCTGTCAAAGGCCGGGCTCTTATAATGCGCGGTATTCATCGAGCTGTTCGACAGCATGGTGTTCAGGAAGGAAGTTGGTTCGTTGTAGTCTGCACACCAGCCTGCACGGGCCACATCAAAAGTGCCCTGGTGACGGGTGTCGAGGAACGTTTTCCACTCCTGGTTAACCAGTTTGACGTTTACACCAATGTTTTTCTTCCACAATGAAGAGGCAGCAATCGCCAGCTTTTTATGCAGATCGGAGGTGTTATACAACAGGTTGATGGTCAACGGTTTGTCTACGGTATAACCCGCTTCAGCCAGCAGTTTTTTCGCTTCTTCGTTACGTTTTTCCTGGCTCCAGCCAAACCATTCCGGCTGAGTCAATTTTGCGCCATCAGTATACGGTGGAGTGTAACCATAGGCGGGCATGTCGCCCTGCGCTTTCACTTTATTAACAATGATATCGCGGTCCATACCCAGTTTCAGTGCGGTACGCACACGTACATCGTTAAATGGCGGTTTCTGGTTGTTAATTTCGTAATAATAAGTGCACAGGTATGGATCAACGTGAACTTCGTCCGGGATCTCTTTTTTCAGCTTCTGGAACAATTCGATCGGCATGTTGTTATAAGTCATGTCGATTTCACCACTACGGTAGCGATTGACATCGGTAACTTCAGAAGCAATAGGCAAATAGGTTACCTGGTTAATAACGGTTTTCGCGTTGTTCCAGTAGGTCGGGCTGCGTTCAAGAACGATTCGTTCGTTTACGACCCAATCTTTTAAGGTATAGGCACCGTTGGTGACGATATTACCAGGCTGGGTCCATTTTTCTCCGAATTTCTCGATAGCGGCTTTTGGCACCGGTGAAGTTGATGGGTGAACAAGTAATTTATAGAAGTACGGAACAGGTTCACTTAAGGTGACTTCTAATGTGTGATCATCAATAGCTTTCACGCCGAGATCGGTAATCGGTTTTTTCCCTTCAAGAATTTCATCAATACCGGCGATATGCCCATATTGCAGATAACTGGCATACGGAGAAGCGGTGTTCGGATCAACAGAACGTTGCCAGCTATACACAAAGTCTTGGGCTGTGACTGGCGTGCCATCAGACCATTTCGCATCTTTACGCAAATGGAAGGTCCAGACTTTCGCGTCTTTATTATCCCAGGATTCAGCGACGCCAGGTGCCGGATGGCCGTCAAGATCGCTGACCAGTAAGCCTTCAAACAGGTCTCGGCTGATATTAGACTCCGGAACACCTTCAATTTTGTGCGGATCTAATGACTGAACTTCTGAACCATTGTTACGTACCAGCGTTTGTTTTTCCGCCAGTGTGACGCCTGCGGGTACATCAGCTGCCAGCGCGACATTCCCTGCCATTAGCGCAGCCAGAACGCCAGCTGCTACTAAACTTCTCTTGGTGATGTTGGTCATTGTTTTTTGGACTCCCTCATTATAATTACTGGTATTAACCAGCATGTGTAATCCCGGATTGGGACCCTGCACAGGCTCGGAGACTTTCTGCTGTCAGGTTACTTTATCGTTACGTATTACTATCACCGACTTTATTTATTCTGGTGATTCAGACGATCACCTTATGTCGATTCGTACTGTGTCTCCCCTGTCGAGACACATTATTCTTTCGCGACGCTCTTTAATTGTTAATTATTCTCATTACCAATAAAGAATCGTCTGGCGGTTGCCCGGAAAGTACCAAATGCGCTTCTTACTCGCCAATACATTTTGCAAAATTGTTAAGCAATTCTCTTTTATTGACCGTATCAGAATCTATAGCTTGCATCCATGTCTTAACAAACATCTTTCAATTCAATCAAATAGAGATTGGTTAAGCATGTCTATCTTTTCTGATTACAGTTCCAGTAGTGAAATGCACAATAATTTAACAATTGATTATTATTTAGCACTTTCCTCTACCAAAGGCAGTGGAATTACTAATATCATTTCAATTATTCTTCAGCAAGCCCAGGATTATGATGTGGCGAAAATAACATGATGGTGAGGAGAAGCAGTTAAGGAAATCCTTATAACCAACTGTAATTCAAGAAGAATATTTTTACCCATTCCCTTTGCTTTTGATAACTGCACCGGAACAAAGTAAAAATAATGACGAAGTAAACGGAGCATGACAGCTCCGTTTCATTTGAAAGGAATTAATTAAGCAAGCCGGGGAAAATCCCCTTAATACCAGTAACGATAAATTCAATCCCCAATGCCATCAGCAATAGCCCCATAATACGCGTGATCACGTTGATGCCGGTTTGGCGTAAAACCCGTACCAGCCACGGTGCCATGCGGAACAATCCCCAGCAACATAAAGCGAACAATGCAATAGCCACAAAGAAACCAAACAGATAGCTAATGCTGTGATAACGCGTACCCCAGACGATGGTAGAACTGATCGCCCCTGGCCCCGCCATCAACGGCAACGCCAGTGGCACCACACCAATGCTTTCACGTACCGCGGTTTCTGATTTTTCTTGCTTGTTCTGTTTATCCTCGCCAAGCTTGCCGCTGATCATCGACATCGCTATCGTCACCACCAGGATGCCCCCGGCGATACGGAACGAATCAATTGATATACCAAAAAGTTGCAGAATCGTGTCGCCGAGAAAAAGCGAGATCCACAAGATAATGGCCACAGACAGGTTGGCTGTAAGGTTAGTTTTGTTTCGCGCTGCCGCTGTCTGATAACTGGTCATGCTGATAAAGACGGGAATAATCCCTACCGGGTTGACCAGCGCAAATAACCCGATGAAAAATTTGAAGTAAACGGGAAAATCAAAAAGGGTCTGAATCACGGTTAGCTCCGAAGCAAAAGCCGGATAATGTTAGCCATAAATAAGGTTGAAAAGACGCGCTGACAATACGCCTTTTGACAGCATTTTTCACCTCCTAACTACTTAAAATTGCTATCATTCGTTATTGTTATCTGGTTGTGCAAAACATGCTAATGTAGCCACCAAATCATACTACAATTTATTAACTGTTAGCTATAATGGCGAAAAGCGATGCTGAAAGGTGTCAGCTTTGCAAAAATTTGATTTGGATCACGTAATCAGTACCCAGAAGTGAGTAATCTTGCTTACGCCACCTGGAAGTGACGCATTAGAGATAATAACTCTAATGTTTAAACTCTTTTAGTAAATCACAGTGAGTGTGAGCGCGAGTAAGCTTTTGATTTTCATCGGTTAAGCAAATCATCACCGCACTGACTATACTCTCGTATTCGAGCAGATGATTTACTAAAAAAGTTTAACATTATCAGGAGAGCATTATGGCTGTTACTAATGTCGCTGAACTTAACGCACTCGTAGAGCGTGTAAAAAAAGCCCAGCGTGAATATGCCAGTTTCACTCAAGAGCAAGTAGACAAAATCTTCCGCGCCGCCGCTCTGGCTGCCGCAGATGCTCGAATCCCACTCGCGAAAATGGCCGTTGCCGAATCCGGCATGGGTATCGTCGAAGATAAAGTGATCAAAAACCACTTTGCTTCTGAATATATCTACAACGCCTATAAAGATGAAAAAACCTGTGGTGTTCTGTCTGAAGACGACACTTTTGGTACCATCACTATCGCTGAACCAATCGGTATTATTTGCGGTATCGTTCCGACCACTAACCCGACTTCAACTGCTATCTTCAAATCGCTGATCAGCCTGAAGACCCGTAACGCCATTATCTTCTCCCCGCACCCACGTGCAAAAGATGCAACCAACAAAGCAGCTGATATCGTTCTGCAGGCTGCTATCGCTGCCGGTGCTCCGAAAGATCTGATCGGCTGGATCGATCAACCTTCGGTTGAACTGTCTAACGCACTGATGCACCACCCAGACATCAACCTGATCCTCGCGACTGGTGGTCCGGGCATGGTTAAAGCCGCATACAGCTCCGGTAAACCAGCTATCGGTGTAGGCGCGGGTAACACGCCTGTTGTTATCGATGAAACTGCTGATATCAAACGTGCAGTTGCATCTGTGCTGATGTCCAAAACCTTCGACAACGGCGTAATCTGTGCTTCTGAACAGTCTGTTGTTGTTGTTGACTCTGTTTATGACGCAGTACGTGAACGTTTCGCAACCCATGGCGGCTATCTGTTGCAGGGTAAAGAGCTGAAAGCTGTTCAGGACGTTATCCTGAAAAACGGTGCGCTGAACGCGGCTATCGTTGGTCAGCCAGCCTATAAAATTGCTGAACTGGCAGGCTTCTCTGTACCAGAAAACACCAAGATTCTGATCGGTGAAGTGACCGTTGTTGATGAAAGCGAACCGTTCGCACATGAAAAACTGTCCCCGACTCTGGCAATGTACCGCGCTAAAGATTTCGAAGACGCGGTAGAAAAAGCAGAGAAACTGGTAGCTATGGGCGGTATCGGTCATACCTCTTGCCTGTACACTGACCAGGATAACCAACCGGCTCGCGTTTCTTACTTCGGTCAGAAAATGAAAACGGCTCGTATCCTGATTAACACCCCGGCTTCTCAGGGTGGTATCGGTGACCTGTATAACTTCAAACTCGCACCTTCCCTGACTCTGGGTTGTGGTTCCTGGGGTGGTAACTCCATCTCTGAAAACGTTGGTCCGAAACACCTGATCAACAAGAAAACCGTTGCTAAGCGAGCTGAAAACATGTTGTGGCACAAACTTCCGAAATCTATCTACTTCCGCCGTGGCTCCCTGCCAATCGCGCTGGATGAAGTGATTACTGATGGCCACAAACGTGCGCTCATCGTGACTGACCGCTTCCTGTTCAACAATGGTTATGCTGATCAGATCACTTCCGTACTGAAAGCAGCAGGCGTTGAAACTGAAGTCTTCTTCGAAGTAGAAGCTGACCCGACCCTGAGCATCGTTCGTAAAGGTGCAGAACTGGCAAACTCCTTCAAACCAGACGTGATTATCGCGCTGGGTGGTGGTTCCCCGATGGATGCCGCGAAGATCATGTGGGTCATGTACGAACATCCGGAAACTCACTTCGAAGAACTGGCGCTGCGCTTTATGGATATCCGTAAACGTATCTACAAGTTCCCGAAAATGGGCGTGAAAGCGAAAATGATCGCTGTCACCACCACTTCTGGTACAGGTTCTGAAGTCACTCCGTTTGCGGTTGTAACTGACGACGCTACTGGTCAGAAATATCCGCTGGCAGACTATGCGCTGACCCCGGATATGGCGATTGTCGATGCCAACCTGGTTATGGACATGCCGAAGTCCCTGTGTGCTTTCGGTGGTCTGGACGCAGTAACTCACGCCATGGAAGCTTATGTTTCTGTACTGGCATCTGAGTTCTCTGATGGTCAGGCTCTGCAGGCGCTGAAACTGCTGAAAGAATATCTGCCAGCGTCCTACCACGAAGGATCTAAAAATCCGGTAGCGCGTGAACGTGTTCACAGTGCAGCAACTATCGCGGGTATCGCGTTTGCGAACGCCTTCCTGGGTGTATGTCACTCAATGGCGCACAAACTGGGTTCCCAGTTCCATATTCCGCACGGTCTGGCAAACGCCCTGCTGATTTGTAACGTTATTCGCTACAACGCGAACGACAACCCGACCAAGCAGACTGCATTCAGCCAGTATGACCGTCCGCAAGCTCGCCGTCGTTATGCTGAAATTGCTGACCACCTGGGTCTGAGCGCACCGGGCGACCGTACTGCTGCTAAGATCGAGAAACTGCTGGCATGGCTGGAAACGCTGAAAGCTGAACTGGGTATTCCGAAATCTATCCGTGAAGCTGGCGTTCAGGAAGCAGACTTCCTGGCGAATGTGGATAAACTGTCTGAAGATGCATTCGATGACCAGTGCACCGGCGCTAACCCGCGTTACCCACTGATCTCCGAGCTGAAACAGATTCTGCTGGATACCTACTACGGTCGTGATTATGTAGAAGGTGAAACTGCAGCGAAAAAAGAAGCCGCTCCGGCTAAAGCTGAGAAAAAAGCGAAGAAATCCGCTTAATCAGTAGCGCTGTCTGGCAACATAAACGGTCCCTTCTGGGGCCGTTTTTTTGTTTTACCCAAAGCAACTTTCCCATAAACCGACAGCATTTGCCTTCATCATATTTACGGCGATGTATAACGCCTACACACAGCGATATTGTACTTTACAGGTCACAAGTCAACGTCACTGTAAAAGCGCTCTGTGAGGGGTATAGTGGCGTTAAAGAACTGTCGAGAAGGGTATATACACCGGATGAAGTGAGTAAAACGAACTGACAGGATAAAAGCGCCCTGCTCACCCTGTCAGTAAAGAAATTCTTATTAATCGTGGCGATGCCTTTCCTGAATAGCCGTTAATGAGCCGACTTCTAACGCTTCTTTATAGTGTTTACGGCATACAGAAACGTAGCGTTCATTACCACCAATAACCACCTGCTCACCTTCGTTATAAGGTCTGCCTGCTTGATCAAGACGCAGCACCATGCTTGCTTTGCGGCCACAAAAACAGATGGTTTTTAATTCAACCAGTTTGTCGGACCATGCCAGTAAGTATTGGCTGCCAATAAATAACTCACCTCGAAAATCGGTACGTAAACCATAACAAAGTACGGGTATATCGAGTTGATCGACAACCTCCGATAATTCATATACTTGTTGTCTGGTTAAAAACTGGCATTCATCAACCAGTACGCAATGAATTGCCTGCTGTTCATGTTCCGCACGAATCTCATCAAATAATGATGAATTTTGGTTAAATAATTTTGCAGGCGATGACAAACCTATACGCGAACTGACTTTCCCGGCACCAAAGCGATCGTCAATTTCTGCCGTATATACGACAGTGCGCATGCCGCGTTCCTGGTAATTGTATGAAGATTGCAACAATGCTGTAGACTTACCCGCATTCATTGCGGAATAGTAGAAATATAGCTGTGCCATCAGCCACAGGCCCTCAATGATATGAATTAAAGTTGGCTGGAGTTTATCATAATTCGTCAGTTTTTCAGCTCAACAGTATGCACAGAAGTGGTATATGCGTTCTCCCTTACGAAGCCTTGCATAATCCTTCTGAGCTATCATTACAACTGCCTCGCTTGTTATAAGCGGGTAAATGACTGCTGGTAACTATTCACAATCTTTAACCCGTTGCGCAAGTAATAGCCCTCTGTTGACCTCCAGGAGATAGTGCAATACTAAGTCCCTGCTCTTATTGCGACTGTTCTACTTTTCATCATTCGCTTAATAGGGAATTCTCGTAAACACGACTAATACAGAAGACTGAAAGGTCGTCAGCCTACGATAATCTCCCCATAAAATGTGACATGAATCAGGAAGTTTTAACCTCACGTGCTGCGAAATCATCGGCGCAAATAGGGCTATATGCCGCGTCTTTTCTGGCTAATTTTATGAAAAGATATTTATTGGAGGCACAAAATAAAGAACAATTTTGAATTCCTTACATTCCTGGCTATTGCACAACTGAATTTAAGGCTCTATTATTACCTCAACAAACCACCCCAATATAAGTTTGAGATTACTACAATGAGCGAAGCACTTAAAATTCTGAACAACATCCGTACTCTTCGTGCGCAGGCAAGAGAATGTACACTTGAAACGCTGGAAGAAATGCTGGAAAAATTAGAAGTTGTTGTTAACGAACGTCGCGAAGAAGAAAGCGCGGCTGCTGCTGAAGTTGAAGAGCGCACTCGTAAACTGCAGCAATATCGCGAAATGCTGATCGCTGACGGTATTGACCCGAACGAACTGCTGAATAGCCTTGCTGCCGTTAAATCTGGCACCAAAGCTAAACGTGCTCAGCGTCCGGCAAAATATAGCTACGTTGACGAAAACGGCGAAACTAAAACCTGGACTGGCCAGGGCCGTACTCCAGCTGTAATCAAAAAAGCAATGGATGAGCAAGGTAAATCCCTCGACGATTTCCTGATCAAGCAATAATCTTTTGTAGATTGCACTTGCTTAAAAATCCCGCCATCGGCGGGATTTTTTATTGTCCGGTTTAAGACAATTTAATAAGAATAAGCTATAAAAAAACGGCGTCGATTGCTCAACGCCGTTTCGTGGATAACACCGATACGGATGTTACTTCTTAATGCCCATCTCTTCTTCAAGCCAGGCTTTAAATTCCGTGCCAAGGGTGTTATGACGAATACCGTATTCAACGAAGGCCTGCATGTAACCTAATTTATTACCGCAGTCATGGCTCTTCCCTTTCATATGATAGGCTTCCACCGTTTCTTTTTCGATCAGCATATCAATTGCGTCGGTGAGCTGAATTTCATCACCAGCTCCCGGAGGGGTTTTTGCCAGCAACGGCCAAATATCCGCGCTAAGTACGTAACGACCCACAATAGCGAGATTAGACGGCGCAACATCCGCTTTCGGTTTTTCTACCACACCAACCATCGGTACGCTTTCACCCGGCGCTAATTCAACGCCTTTGCAATCCACAACGCCATATGCGGTAACATCAGCAACCGGTTCAACCATGATCTGGCTATGACCCGTTTCATCAAAGCGGCGGATCATCTCTGCCAGGTTATCCTGTGACAAATCGGATTCATATTCATCCAGAATAACGTCAGGCAAAATAACAGCCACAGGTTCATCACCCACTACCGGGTGAGCACACAATACCGCATGTCCCAGGCCTTTCGCCAGCCCCTGACGAACTTGCATAATAGTCACGTGCGGCGGACAAATAGACTGCACTTCATCAAGCAGTTGACGTTTTACACGTTTTTCCAGCATTGCTTCCAGTTCAAAACTGGTATCAAAGTGGTTTTCAATCGAGTTTTTAGATGAGTGAGTAACCAGCACAATTTCAGTAATGCCAGCCGCAATACATTCATTCACGACGTATTGAATTAATGGCTTATCGACAAGTGGCAGCATCTCTTTCGGGATGGCTTTCGTCGCCGGCAACATCCTGGTTCCTAATCCCGCAACGGGGATAACGGCTTTTTTGACTTTCGTATTAATGGCAGCCATTTAAATTCTCCTGGACTGTTCGTGTTTTGAACGTGTTCATATTTCTGTATCGCATCCCAGTATATCAGCACCCCGAAGGGGCTAAGTTCTGAAAAGGAGGCGAGTTAGCATAATTAAGACAATTACTTATACGAATGGCGACGATAGTACCACCAGCCGACATTAGCTGGTAATGCAAATTTAGCCCGCGTTATCGTTTGCTCATTCTGCAGACAACATCAAGCGAAGCCGACCACCGGTTCCCCAAATTTGGCATTGCCAGGCATCGCATCGCTGGCTCAATTGATTCAAATAAGCGTTACCTAAAGTGCCTAACGGAACACCATTACTGATTTGCACCTGGTGTTCGCCGGTATTTAACGTCGCATTCAGACCCGCAGAAACCAGAATGAGATTTTTCAGTTCGCGATGATAATAGCCAACTAATAGTGGAAACTGCCCCGGCAGATTGGCCTGACGGAGTAAATGGTTTACCTGCTTCAATAACGCGCCCAACTCTGGCAACCGTTGATTTTGATGTGCAAGCTGTTCCTGTAATAATCCGTTAAACAATGCGCGTAATAACAAGGCAGCAAGTACGCCATTATGTCCAGCTCGGGTGACATCAAGGCAATAAAATGCCAGATCGTTTTCCGAAAGTGCGGCAATATCAAGCACCAGGCCGGGTTTGTCCGCGGCAACCAATTGACGATAATTAACCCGGCAATGGGAAATCACCTGCTGAACCGGCGGTTGCAATTCCTGTAATAATTTCGCCGCTGCGGCAGGGTTATCAACCATTGCATCCCAGTCGCGAAAAAGCCTCTCCTCTTCCTCAACGCGGGAATTAAACATGCTGGGATAGAGACAGGCAAAAACCATCTCGCGCAAACGATTCAGATCTTTAACTGGTTTCAGCAAAACATCTTCAACGCCCAGACGTAACGCTTTGGCAATATCTGCCATATTTTCAGTGGCAGATATCACGAGAACAGGTGTCTGGTCACCTCTGTTGCGTATATGTTCCAGCAGTTTAAGCCCGTTCATTCGTGGCATAGCGATATCACATATCATCAGGTCTGGAGTGAAACCTCCCAGCAACTCAAGGGCATCCACCCCATCAGCCGCTAGTACCGTTGTCGCTCCCAATGAGGAAAACCACGAATCCAGAAGCGAGCGAAATACCTGCTCATCTTCAACAATGAGAATCTGTTTTCCGACCAATGGCTGCGTCATGTTCTCTCCCCTGACTGGCTTTACTCAATAGTGGCATGCTATTGCCACCTGCGCCTGTCAGAATTAACTTAAGTGTAGATAAAAATTCTGGTCAAATGTTGGTGCGTACCAACGGCAAAAGTTCGTCCATTTTCTTTTCCACTGCCAGCTGCCCGGCCGCAATGGCAGCGTGCGCGCGATGGAAATCAAGCGTAGATATTTGCGGGCAAACAGGTTGAATCAGAATATCGGGCGGATCACCTGCCATGCGGTTCCTTTTAAGGCGGTTCTCCAGCACCTGGATAGAAGTGGTCATAATCTCTGTTGCCGTTGGCGCTGTCACCGCCCGACGTGTCGTTATGCTGCCTAACCTTTCTTTCAGACGCGCATGCCACGGCAGAGAATCACCATTCTCGCTATTTTCTTCACTGACATTAAAGGAGAGCAGATCTTGTTGCATCAAATGAGCATCGTGCTGCAGGTCGACCGCTATCACAATATCAGCACCCAATGCACGCGTGAGCGAAATAGGAATTGGGTTAACTACAGCGCCATCAACCAGCCAGTAGCCGTTATGCGCAACGGGTGCCATTAGTCCTGGAATACTGCATGATGCACGAATAGCAAGATGGAGATCGCCTTCTGTAAACCATAATTCGCGCCCAGTACTTAAATTGGTGGCAACAGCCGCGAAGCGACGGGAACAATTTTCGATCTCTGTTTCCGGCATTATTTCGCGATATTGATTGAAGACACGCTCGCCGCGCAGTAACCCACCGCGCTGCCAGGAGAGATCCATCAGGCGTAAAACATCCCAATAACTGAAAGAGGTCACCCAATCTTCCAGCGCAGATAGTCGATCGCATGCATAGGCAGCGCCCACCAGCGAACCAATTGAACATCCTGCAACGATATCAATTTCAATACCCACTTTTTTTAGCGCATTAATAACGCCAATATGCGACCAACCTCTCGCCGCGCCAGATCCCAGCGCCAGCCCTATTTTTATCTTTCTCATTATTCCCGCAAGATTCCCCTGGAATGCAATCGTAGCAACATCGCTACTGCTCGGTTAACATAGTGCTACTCAGGCGGTTAATACGCCGTTATTGTTTCCAGGGAGATTATTTGTGTCTCAGCTTTGTCCCTGTGGTAGTGCTGTCGAGTATAGCCTATGTTGCCACCCTTATGTGTCTGGTGAAAAGGTTGCACCTGATCCAGAACATCTCATGCGTTCGCGTTACTGCGCTTTTGTGATGAAAGACGCAGATTATTTAATAAAGACCTGGCATCCATCTTGTGGAGCGGCGGCGTTACGTGCCGAATTGATTGCCGGATTTGCGCATACTGAATGGTTAGGATTGACCGTATTTGAACATTGTTGGCAGGACGTCGACAATATCGGATTTGTCAGTTTTGTTGCGCGATATACCGAAGGTGGCAAAACAGGTGCAATCATTGAACGTTCGCGATTTTTGAAAGAAAACGGTCAATGGTACTATATTGACGGTACACGTCCGCAGTTTGGCCGCAACGATCCCTGCCCTTGTGGTTCAGGTAAAAAATTTAAAAAGTGCTGCGGCCAATAATGGTTGACGGTACGGTTTAGCAAACACTCTCAACAAGGTTTTTCCAGCAATGCATTCACTCCAACGTAAAGTTCTGCGTACTATTTGTCCGGACCAAAAAGGTCTGATCGCACGTATTACCAATATTTGCTACAAGCACGAGTTAAATATCGTACAGAACAATGAATTTGTTGATCACCGTACCGGGCGCTTTTTTATGCGCACGGAACTGGAAGGAATTTTTAATGATTCCACCCTGCTGGCGGATCTCGACAGCGCATTGCCAGAAGGCTCCGTACGTGAGCTGAATCCTGCTGGTCGTCGCCGGATAGTGATTCTGGTCACTAAAGAGGCGCATTGCCTTGGCGATTTGTTGATGAAAGCCAATTACGGCGGCCTGGATGTCGAAATCGCGGCAGTTATTGGTAACCACGATACTTTACGTTCTCTGGTTGAGCGTTTTGATATTCCGTTTGAGCTGGTAAGCCATGAAGGGTTAAGCCGCAACGAGCACGATCAAAAGATGGCGGATGCCATTGATGCTTATCAGCCTGACTACGTGGTGCTGGCGAAGTATATGCGGGTATTAACGCCAGAATTTGTGGCACGCTTCCCGAATAAGATCATCAATATTCACCATTCATTCCTGCCAGCGTTTATCGGCGCACGTCCTTATCACCAGGCCTATGAACGTGGCGTGAAGATTATTGGCGCAACCGCTCACTATGTGAATGACAATCTGGACGAAGGTCCAATCATCATGCAGGACGTTATTCATGTCGATCATACCTACACAGCTGAAGATATGATGCGCGCAGGTCGTGACGTCGAGAAAAACGTCTTAAGTCGCGCACTCTACAAAGTACTGGCGCAGCGCGTCTTTGTTTACGGTAATCGGACGATTATTCTTTAATCGCCAGCAAAAATAACTGGTTACCTTTAATCCGTTACGGGTGAAAATTACGCAACCAGTTCATTTTTCTCAACGTAACACTTTACAGCGGCGCGTCATTTGATATGATGCGCCCCGCTTCCCGATAAGGGAGCAGGCCAGTAAAAAGCATTACCCCGTGGTGGGGTTCCCGAGCGGCCAAAGGGAGCAGACTGTAAATCTGCCGTCATCGACTTCGAAGGTTCGAATCCTTCCCCCACCACCATCTCAAGCATTACCTCAAAATTTGAATTACCCCTGGTGGGGTTCCCGAGCGGCCAAAGGGAGCAGACTGTAAATCTGCCGTCATCGACTTCGAAGGTTCGAATCCTTCCCCCACCACCATCACTTTCAAAAGTCCCTGAACTCTCAAACGAATCCGTAATTAAATATTCTGCCCAAGCGGGGAAGGATGAGAAGCTTCGACCAAGGTTCGACTCGAGCGCCAGCGAGAGAGCGTTGCCGCAGGCAACGACCCGAAGGGCGAAGCGCGCAGCGCTGAGTAATCCTTCCCCCACCACCATCACTTTCAAAAGTCCGTGAACTCTCAAACGAATCCGCGATTAAATATTCTGCCCAAGCGGGGAAGGATGAGAAGCTTCGACCAAGGTTTGACTTGAGCGCCAGCGAGAGAGCGTTGCCGCAGGCAACGACCCGAAGGGCGAAGCGTGCAGCGCTGAGTAATCCTTCCCCCACCACCATCACTTTCAAAAGTCCGTGAACTCTCAAACGAATCCGCAATTAGATATTCTGCCCATGCGGGGAAGGATGAGAAGCTTCGACCAAGGTGCGACTCGAGCGCCAGCGAGAAAGCGTTGCCGCAGGCAACGACCCGAAGGGTGAAGCGCGCAGCGCTGAGTAATCCTTCCCCCACCACCATCACTTCCTGTAAATACTCAAAACCTGTTACTCCGAGCTAATTCTACCCAATGGCACCGCGTTTACCGGACCTACAATATCCTCCCCTGAAGTTCGGATAAGCGAAGCGCATCCGACAACTCACCCCGTACCGTGCCCATAAAAAAACCCCGCCGAAGCGGGGTCTATGCAAACTAAAATTCGCTTAGTGACGAGCGCGCACCAGCTGATACTTACGTGTCAAATACTCCACCGGTACGCTCCAGATGTGCACCAGACGTGAGAACGGGAACAGCAAGAATAACGTCATCCCCAGCACCAGGTGCAGACGGAAGATAAACGCCACACCATCAAGGTGTTGAGAAGCGCCACCGTGGAAGGTCACTACCGACTGCGCCCAGCCAACCAGTTTCATCATCTCGCTACCGTCCATATGCTGGGCGGAGAACGGAATGGTCAGCAAGCCCAGCGCGCACTGGATAACGAGCAGCGACAGGATCAGGATATCCGCTCCGGTAGTGGTTGCACGCACGCGTGGGCTGAACAGACGACGCTTCAGCAACAGCACGCCGCCAATCAGACACAGCACACCGCTGGCACCACCAGCAAACATCGCCATTTTCTGTTTCACTTCAATCGGCAGCCAAGCTTCATACATCCAGTGCGGCGTCAGCATACCGAAGAAGTGACCAACAAAAATCCCCAGAATACCGATATGGAACAGGTTCGACGCCAGGTTCATCCCTTTGCGATCCAGCATCTGGCTGGACGCCGCGCGCCAGGTGTACTGCCCGTAGTCATAACGCAGCCAGCTACCAATCAGGAAGACCGCCCCGGCTATGTACGGGTAGATATCAAAGAAGAACATATTCAGGAATTGCATTAGTGCTGTCCTCCGGTGGTGATATTCAGATATTGCGGCGCGACGGCACCAGCAAAGCGACGCTGATGAGCAGTGATTGCTGAATCACCGCAGCCTTTGTCAGCAAAGAATTTAACCTGCTCTTCTTCCCAGACAGCATCCAGCGCCTGCGGCGTATCGTCGCGCGCTTCGTCGGCAATTTTTTCCGCCACTTTGTCGCTGTCGATTGCGGTATTCGCCAGTTTCAGCAGCAGATCAAACAGCACGGCATAACGGCTTTCACGCTGTTGCAGACGCGCACTCAGCAATGCCAGAATCGGCGCAATATCTATCAAACCCTCCACGGCTTCGCTTTGCGGCAGCTGCGCCAGGTACTCCAGATACAGCGGCAGATGGTCGGGCAATTCGCGGCTGTTTAACTGCAAACCGTGCTGCTCATACTGCGCCAGCAGGTCTACCATCGCCTGACCGCGGTCGCGGGATTCACCGTGCACATGTTCAAACAGCAACAGTGACGTGGCACGACCACGGTCGAACAGTTCGCTGTACTGGGCCTGAGCATCGAGCGGATCCATCGCCGTTAAATCGCGCAGGAAAATGCCCAGCGCATGGGCATCTTCTTTCGACAGATTTTTCGACGCGGCAATCGCCTCAAACATCTCTTGTTGATGCTGCCATAAGGCAGCATCCGGATATTCAAGGAGACGCGATACAATCACGAGTTCGATCATGGGTGCGGCTCCGTTTTGCTGGTTACGTCGATGGCATCGATACGGCGGCTGTTGAACAGATTGAATTTGGTATCTGAACCGTGGCAGCCATCACCAAAGGTAAAGCCGCAGCCATTTTTCTCCGGGAAGGCTTCCCGCGCCAGTTCACGATGACTACTCGGCACCACAAAGCGATCTTCGTAGTTAGCAATCGCCAGATAACGGTACATCTCCTGTGCCTGGGCTTCGGTCAGACCGACCTCTTCCAGCGCACGGGTATCCACTTTCCCGTCAACGGTTTCAGCACGTTTATAATGACGCATCGCCAGCATACGTTTCAGCGCGCGCAGTACCGGTTTGGTATCACCGGCGGTCAGCAGATTCGCCAGATACTGCACCGGAATGCGCAGGCTTTCGACGTCTGGCAGAATGCCGTTGCTACCCAGCTCACCCGCGTCTGCTGCAGACTGAATCGGAGACAGAGGCGGCACGTACCAGACCATCGGCAGTGTGCGATATTCTGGATGCAGCGGCAGCGCCAGTTTCCATTCCATTGCCATTTTATAAACCGGCGACTGCTGTGCAGCTTCAATAACGCTCAGCGGAATACCGTCTTTAATCGCCTGCTCGATGACTTTCGGATCGTTCGGATCGAGGAACACCTCCAGCTGACGCTGGTAAAGATCTTTCTCGTTCTCGGTGCTGGCTGCACGTTCAATGGCGTCCGCATCGTACAACAGCACGCCGAGATAACGGATACGACCGACACAGGTTTCAGAGCACACGGTCGGCTGACCCGCTTCAATACGCGGATAGCAGAAGATGCACTTCTCAGACTTACCGCTCTTCCAGTTGAAATAGATTTTTTTGTACGGGCATCCGGTGATGCACATACGCCAGCCACGGCATTTATCCTGGTCGATCAGGACGATGCCATCTTCTTCACGCTTGTAAATCGCACCGCTCGGGCAGGTCGCCACACATGCCGGGTTCAGGCAGTGTTCGCACAGGCGCGGCAAATACATCATGAAGGTGTTTTCGAACTGGCTATACATCGCCTTCTGGATGTTGTCGAAGTTCTTGTCTTTCGCCAGTTTGTCAAACTCACCGCCCAGGTCATCTTCCCAGTTCGGCCCTTTTTCGATTTTCGCCATCCGTTCCCCGGTAATCAGCGAACGCGGACGGGCAATCGGCTGCGATTTGCTGCCTTCCGGCGCGGTATGCAGGTTCTGATAGTCAAAATCGAACGGCTCGTAATAATCGTCGATCCCCGGCAGATGCGGGTTAGCGAAGATTTTACCCAGCAGCATGGCACGGTTACCCATGCGCGGCTGCAGTTTGCCGTTGATTTTACGAATCCAGCCGCCTTTGTATTTTTCCTGGTTTTCCCAGTCAGTCGGGAAGCCCTGGCCCGGCTTGGTTTCCACGTTGTTGAACCACGCGTATTCCACGCCTTCGCGGCTGGTCCAGACGTTTTTACAGGTAACTGAACAGGTGTGGCAGCCGATGCACTTATCGAGATTCAGCACCATGCCGACTTGTGAACGAATTTTCATTTTACGCTCTCCTGTACCTGGTCATTGCCTTCGCCATCTAACCAGTCAATGTTCTTCATCTTACGCACTACAACAAACTCATCGCGGTTAGAACCTACGGTGCCGTAGTAGTTAAAGCCGTATGCCAGATGGGCATAGCCGCCAATCATATGCGTCGGTTTCGGCGTGATACGGGTGACCGAGTTATGGATACCACCACGCTGTTGGGTAATTTCCGAACCCGGCAGGTTAACGATACGTTCCTGCGCGTGGTACATCATGGTCATCCCTACCGGAACACGCTGGCTGACAACCGCACGGGCAGTCAGAGCACCGTTGCTGTTGAAGACTTCAATCCAGTCGTTATCGGCAATGCCCAGATCTTTGGCATCGGCTTCACTCAGCCAGACCACCGGACCACCGCGACCTAAAGTCAGCATCAGCAGGTTGTCGCTGTAGGTGGAGTGGATACCCCACTTCTGGTGCGGCGTCAGGAAGTTGAGCGCTTTTTCCGGGTTGCCGTTGGATTTCTGGCCTATCACTTCTTTCACCGAACGGGTGTCGATCGGCGGACGATAAACCAGCAGGCTTTCACCGAAATCACGCATCCACTGGTGATCCTGATACAGCTGCTGACGGCCAGAGAGCGTACGCCACGGGATCAGCTCGTGAACGTTGGTGTAACCGGCGTTGTAAGAAACGTGTTCATCTTCAAGGCCAGACCAGGTCGGGCTGGAGATGATTTTGCGCGGCTGTGCCTGAATATCGCGGAAGCGAATCTTCTCGTCTTCTTTATTCAGCGCCAGATGCGTATGGTCACGACCGGTAAACTCGCTCAGGGCAGCCCAGGCTTTCACGGCTACCTGACCGTTGGTTTCCGGTGCCAGCGTCAGGATCATCTCTGCCGCATCAATGGCGGTGTTCAGCATCGGCTGACCTTTCGCCGGACCTTCCGCTTTGGTGTAGTTGAGCTTACGCAGCAGATCCATCTCGCTCTGGGTGTTCCAGGCAATCCCTTTACCGCCATTACCGATTTTCTCCATCAGTGGGCCGATAGAGGTAAAGCGTTCGTAAGTTGCCGGATAATCGCGCTCTACGACCATAATGTGCGGTGCAGTTTTACCTGGGATCAGGTCGCATTCGCCTTTTTTCCAGTCTTTCACATCCAGCGGTTGCGCCAGTTCAGCGGCAGAGTCGTGCTGGATAGGCAGCGTGACGATGTCAGTTTCTTTACCCAGATGACCAACGCACACTTCGGAGAATTTCTTCGCGATGGCTTTGTAGATTTCCCAGTCGCTTTTCGCTTCCCAGGCCGGATCGACCGCCGCAGACAGCGGGTGAATAAACGGATGCATATCCGAAGTATTCATGTCGTCTTTTTCGTACCAGGTCGCCGTCGGCAAAATGATGTCGGAATAGAGACAGGTGCTCGACAGACGGAAGTCCAGCGTCACCACCAGATCCAGCTTGCCTTCCAGACCGTTGTCCTGCCATTCCACTTCTTCCGGCTTCACGCCGCCCTGCTGCCCCAGGTCTTTGCCCTGGATACCGTGCTCCGTCCCCAGCAGGTACTTGAGCATAAACTCATGACCTTTACCGGAAGAACCGAGCAGGTTAGAACGCCAGATGAACAGGTTACGCGGGTGGTTTTTACCGTTTTCTGGTTGTTCTGCCGCAAAACGGATAGAACCCTCTTTCAGGGATTTCACGGTGTAATCCACCGGATTCATGCCCGCTTTTTCCGCTTCGCGAGCGATAGTTAGCGGGTTAGTGCCTAACTGCGGCGCAGACGGCAGCCAGCCCATACGTTCTGCACGGACGTTAAAGTCGATCAGATGTCCGGTATAACGGGATTTATCCGCCATCGGCGACAGCAACTCGTCTGCGGTCACGGTTTCATAACGCCACTGGCTGGAGTGGTTATAAAAATAAGAGGTGCTGTTCATGTGACGCGCCGGACGCTGCCAGTCGAGGGCAAACGCCAGCGGCTGCCAGCCGGTTTGCGGACGCAGTTTTTCCTGACCTACATAGTGCGCCCAGCCACCCCCGCTCTGACCGACACAGCCGCAGAAAATCAGCATGTTGATCAGACCACGATAGTTCATATCGAGGTGATACCAGTGGTTCAGCCCCGCACCGACGATAATCATCGAACGACCGTGCGTTTTATCCGCGTTATCGGCAAATTCACGGGCGATGCGAATAATCTGGCTGCGAGAAACGCCGGTAATCTGCTCGGCCCACGCAGGGGTGTAAGCTTTCACATCGTCGTAGCTGGTTGCGCAGTTAACGTCGTTCAGGCCACGTTCCAGACCATAGTTTGCCAGCGTCAGATCGTAAACGGTGGTCACCAGAGCGGTGCGGCCATCAGCCAGTTGCAGGCGTTTCACCGGCAGCTTGTGCAGCAGAATGTTTTCCAGTTCCACTTTGTTGAAGTGTTCAGTGCCGTCGCCACCAAAGTACGGGAAGCCCACCTCAGCGATCTCATCCTGGCTACCCAGCAGGCTCAGTTGCAGCTCGGTTTCTTCGCCAGTTTTGCCGTCGCGCTGCTCAAGATTCCATTTGCCCTTCTCGCCCCAGCGGAAGCCAATAGAACCGTTCGGCGCAACCATTTCGCCATTGGTATTAAAGGCGACAGTTTTCCATTCCGGATTGTTTTCCTGGCCCAGCGCATCCACCAGATCGGCAGCGCGCAGCATACGACCCGCAGCGTAGTAACCGTCGCGTTCTTCCAGCATCACCAGCATCGGCATGTCGGTGTAGCGACGCACATAGTCGGTGAAATACTGGCTTGGGTTGTCGAGGTGGAATTCACGCAGCATTACGTGGCCCATCGCCAGCGCCATTGCTGCGTCGGTGCCCTGTTTCGGTGCCAGCCACAGATCGCACAGTTTGGCGATTTCAGCGTAGTCCGGTGTGACGGCAACAGTTTTGGTGCCTTTGTAACGCACTTCAGTAAAGAAGTGAGCATCCGGAGTACGCGTCTGCGGCACGTTTGACCCCCAGGCGATGATGTAGCTGGAGTTGTACCAGTCAGCAGATTCCGGTACGTCAGTCTGCTCGCCCCAGGTTTGCGGAGACGCAGGAGGCAGGTCGCAGTACCAGTCGTAGAAGCTTAAGCAAGTACCGCCAAGCAGCGAGAGATAGCGCGCACCCGACGCGTAAGAAACCATCGACATTGCCGGAATTGGCGAGAAGCCAGCGACACGGTCCGGGCCGTAGTTTTTGATGGTGTAAACGTTAGAGGCGGCGATCAGTTCGTTCACTTCCTGCCAGGAAGAACGAACAAAACCACCGCGTCCACGCGCCTGCTTAAAGCTTTTCGCTTTATCGGCGTCTTCAATGATAGAAGCCCATGCCTCAACCGGATCGCTATGCAGCGCCTTCGCTTCACGCCACATTTTCATCAGGCGTTTGCGCATCATTGGGTATTTCAGGCGGTTGGCGCTGTAAAGATACCAGGAGTAGCTGGCACCGCGCGGGCAGCCGCGAGGTTCATGGTTTGGCAGGTCCGGGCGAGTACGCGGATAGTCAGTCTGCTGGGTTTCCCAGGTCACCAGACCGTTTTTGACGTAGATTTTCCAGCTGCAGGAGCCGGTGCAGTTTACCCCGTGGGTAGAGCGGACGATTTTGTCATGCTGCCAACGCTGGCGATATCCATCCTCCCAGTCACGGTTGGTATTGAGAAGCTGGCCATGCCCATCGGCAAAGGTTTCACCCTTCTGTTTGAAGTAGCGAAACCGGTCCAGGAATTTACTCATCGGTTTTCTCCTGTGGGAGCCTGTCGGCCCTCTGATAAATCGACATTGCTAATGTTTAAGGGCAAGGTAACGCTCTGAAACAGCGTGGGAATTGATAACGATCAAGAGTGATGGGGATGAAAAATAAAGTAAATTCCTAAGATACCCCTTTAGGATAATTAACAGCCACCACATAACAGACTGTAAATTAAGACGTTTTATACCTGTAGTTATTTAAACTATTAAGATTTTTATGCAGATGGGTATTAAGGAGTATTCCCCATGGGTAACATATTAATGGCTCTTAATGAAATCCGGCGAAATAAGCCACTCACACATAAGTATGTTGTAACTAAACGACAGATAAAAAAAAGCGCGACATCATGCCGCGCAAAGGATAATCAAATATTAAGATTTATTTTTTAGAATGCCGACCATATACCGCCCAGGTAATCACTACGCAGGCGATATAGAAAATCAAAAATACTTTCATTGCGCCGACTGGAGAACCCGTTAATGCCAGCGAGCTACCGAACGCTTTCGGGATAAAGAAGCCACCAATCGCGCCAATCGCAGAGATGAAACCCAGCGCCGCCGCCGTGTCGGTTGCCGCTTCACGCATCGCACGTTCGTCAGAACCCCCTTCTGCTTTCACGCGATCCATTGTCAGTTTACGGAAGATCACGGAAATCATCTGGAAAGTGGAACCACTACCCAGCCCAGCTGTCAGGAACAGCGCCAGGAAGACCGCGAAGAACGCCATGAAGCTTCCGCCCTGTCCGTCAGTCGGTAAGGTCAGGAACAGCAGGCCGCTGAAAATCGCCATCAGGATAAAGTTCACCAGTGTGACACGAGTTCCGCCCAGACGGTCAGATAATGCACCACCTGCAGAACGCGCCAGCGCACCAATAAACGGCCCGAAGAAAGCGTATTGCAGAATCTGAACATCCGGGAACTGCGTTTTTGACAGCATCGCAAAGCCCGCGGAGAAGCCGATGAAGGAGCCGAAGGTTGCCAGATACAGCAGGCTCATAATCCACAGATGACCCCGTTTGAGTACCGGCAACTGCTCCTTGATGGAGGCTTTCGAGGTAGCAAGATCGTTCATGCCAAACCACGCCGCAATGGTGAAGATGGCAAGGAACGGCACCCATACCCAGGACGCATTCGCCAGATACAGCTCACTCCCATCCGGCTGTTTGACACCCTGGCTACCAAATACTGCGAAAATCGACAGTGATACCACCAGCGGAGCAACCAACTGCATGACGCTGACGCCCATGTTGCCCAGACCACCATTCAGACCCAGCGCGCCACCCTGCTTCTGTTTCGGAAAGAAGAAGCTGATGTTTGCCATACTGGAAGCGAAGTTCGCGCCAGCAAAGCCGCACAGCAGAGAGATGATGATGAAGACGCTATAAGGCGTGGAGGTATCCTGCACGGCAAAACCCAGCCAGACGCAAGGAATAATCAGAATACCGGTGCTGAACGCCGTCCAGCGACGACCACCGAAGATAGGAACCATAAAGGAGTATGGAACACGTAATAACGCGCCAGAAACCGAAGGCAGCGCAGTCAACATAAATAGCTGATCGGTCGTAAAATTAAAACCGACTTTCGGTAAGTTCACCGCAACAGCGCTGAACAACATCCATACGCAAAACGCCAGCAGCAGACAGGGAACGGAAATCCACAGGTTGCGGCTGGCAATACGTTGACCGCGTTGTTGCCAGAACGCAGGATCTTCCGGTCGCCAATCTGTAATGACAGCTCCAGTAGCCCTTTCGGGGGCGGATGAGTGACTCATAGACACCTCTGATACTCGTTTCGATGTCTGCCACCTTAGTGTCTGTAGCTAAAGGCAATTTGATGTAAATCAAACGATAAGATAACTTTATCTATCATTGATATTTATCATTACCCATAGTGAGTACAGTGATTTCATAAAAATTATGAGATTTTTCACGGTGCTGTAAAATCCCTACCCTTACCGATGTAAAGCGACTAACCACGCGGCAAATAAGGAGTAACTCTTTCCGGGTATGGGTATACTTCAGCCAATAGCCGAGAATACTGCCATTCCAGAATGTATCGTCACATTCATTAAGGTTATTGCTCATTTAAAGCCTGAAGGAAGAGGTTTACATGCTTAAACGTTGTCTCTCTCCGCTCACCCTGGTTAATCAGGTTGCGCTTATTGTGTTGCTTTCTACTGCTATTGGACTGGCAGGGATGGCGGTTTCTGGCTGGCTGGTGCAAGGCGTTCAGGGTAGCGCCCATGCGATCAACAAAGCGGGATCGCTGCGCATGCAAAGTTACCGTCTGTTGGCAGCAGTGCCATTAAGCGAGAAAGACAAGCCCTTAATTAAAGAGATGGAACAAACAGCATTTAGCGCCGAATTAACCCGAGCAGCAGAACGAGACGGACAACTGGCGCAATTACAGGGTTTACAAGATTACTGGCGTAATGAACTGATCCCTGCGCTGATGCGTGCACAAAACCGCGAAACGGTGTCAGCGGATGTCAGCCAGTTTGTTGCCGGGCTTGATCAGCTGGTATCTGGTTTTGACCGCACCACGGAAATGCGCATTGAGACAGTGGTACTGGTCCATCGGGTAATGGCGGTATTTATGGCACTTTTACTGGTGTTCACTATTATCTGGTTGCGGGCGCGACTGCTACAACCGTGGCGGCAATTGCTGGCAATGGCGAGTGCCGTCAGTCATCGCGATTTTACCCAACGCGCGAACATCAGCGGGCGCAACGAAATGGCGATGCTTGGAACTGCGTTGAACAATATGTCTGCAGAACTGGCCGAAAGTTATGCCGTACTTGAGCAGCGGGTTCAGGAGAAAACCGCCGGGCTGGAGCATAAAAATCAGATCCTCTCTTTTTTATGGCAGGCCAACCGCCGATTGCATTCCCGCGCCCCGCTGTGTGAACGCCTGTCACCTGTACTCAACGGCTTACAGAATTTGACCCTGCTACGTGATATTGAACTGCGGGTGTATGACACTGATGATGAAGAGAATCATCAGGAGTTTACCTGCCAGCCAGATATGACTTGTGATGATAAAGGCTGCCAGCTCTGCCCGCGCGGCGTATTACCCGTTGGCGATCGCGGCACAACCCTGAAGTGGCGGCTGGCTGACTCTCATACGCAGTACGGCATTTTGCTGGCGACCCTGCCGCAGGGGCGTCATCTTAGCCATGATCAACAACAACTGGTGGATACCTTGGTTGAACAACTCACCGCCACGCTGGCGTTGGATCGCCATCAGGAACGTCAGCAACAGTTGATCGTGATGGAAGAGCGTGCCACCATTGCGCGCGAACTGCATGATTCTATTGCCCAATCTCTCTCTTGCATGAAGATGCAGGTGAGTTGTTTACAGATGCAGGGCGATGCGCTGCCAGAAAGCAGTCGCGAACTGTTAAGTCAGATCCGTAACGAACTGAATGCATCCTGGGCGCAGTTGCGTGAATTGCTCACCACATTCCGTTTGCAGCTCACCGAGCCTGGATTACGTCCGGCGCTGGAGGCGAGTTGCGAAGAGTACAGCGCCAAATTTGGCTTCCCGGTGAAGCTGAATTATCAATTGCCGCCTCGTCTGGTGCCTTCGCATCAGGCAATCCACTTGTTGCAAATTGCCCGTGAGGCATTAAGTAACGCCCTCAAACATTCGCAAGCGAGTGAAGTCGTGGTGACGGTGGCGCAAAACGATAATCAGGTCAAACTGACCGTCCAGGATAACGGCTGCGGCGTGCCTGAAAATGCCATCCGCAGCAATCACTACGGCATGATAATAATGCGCGACCGTGCGCAAAGTTTACGAGGCGATTGCCGCGTCCGCCGTCGTGAATCAGGTGGCACCGAAGTGGTGGTCACCTTTATTCCCGAAAAAACTTTCACAGACGTCCAAGGAGATACCCATGAGTAATCAGGAACCGGCTACTATCCTGCTGATCGACGATCACCCGATGCTGCGAACTGGCGTAAAACAGCTTATCAGTATGGCACCAGATATCACCGTGGTTGGCGAAGCGAGTAATGGCGAACAGGGTATTGAACTGGCGGAATCTCTTGATCCCGATTTGATCCTGTTAGATCTCAATATGCCCGGCATGAACGGTCTGGAAACGCTGGATAAACTGCGCGAAAAGTCCCTCTCCGGGCGCATTGTGGTATTCAGCGTTTCTAACCATGAAGAAGATGTGGTCACCGCACTGAAACGCGGCGCGGATGGCTATCTGTTAAAAGATATGGAACCGGAAGATCTGCTGAAAGCGTTACATCAGGCAGCTGCTGGCGAAATGGTATTAAGCGAAGCATTAACGCCTGTTCTGGCCGCCAGCTTGCGTGCTAACCGTGCCACTACTGAGCGCGATGTTAACCAGTTAACCCCACGCGAGCGCGATATTCTCAAGCTGATTGCCCAGGGTTTGCCGAACAAGATGATTGCCCGCCGCCTGGACATCACCGAAAGCACAGTAAAAGTGCACGTCAAGCACATGCTGAAGAAAATGAAGCTCAAGTCTCGCGTGGAAGCAGCGGTATGGGTGCATCAGGAGCGCATTTTCTGATTACGGTTCCCAGCGCAGTTCGTCGTTTGACAATGCATCGAACGGTTCGACAAGCGTTAGCGTGATCTCATTGGAGGAGACACGCTGCCCCTGGTTATCTTCCACCACCACCGACAATCGCCAGTGATTGCTCGCCCCTTCCCCGTTCTGCCAGTCAGGCATGATCAGCGTCCAGCCCTCCACGCTGTTGGCTTGTGCGCCCGGCGTCAAACTTAATATCTGCGTATCGCCCTGCCAAATCAGTTGCCGAATACCGTAACGACTGCGGATTTGTAATTTCAGCGGCACTGTTTCGCCAGGTTTTAGATCCCACGGAGGTGTCGCCAGAAACACCGTTAACGTTTTTCGCTGTCGGTACTCAAGAGTCGGTAGATTATTTCGCTGCGGATTGTCATAGCGACTACCACGTAACGACTGACTTTCGGCAACCTCGCCCGCAGAAAGTTGTTTTTTGAGCGGTACACCAAAGCGGTAATTAAGATTCAGCCCGAGGTTATTTTGATTTTCGCCACTTTCACCCTGTTTATGCTGGGCCGTCACAGTGACTAATGGCACTGGGGTGTAATTTAATCCCAGACTCAACGCGACGGGATTGTGATAACCCGTACCAGAGTTAAACAAATCAACACGATCACCAAAATACTGTTCTACGCTGACACTGGTATTGAGGTGTTGATAGAACGGCATGCGCATCCGGGCTGTCAGGTCGTACCCGCGCGCCATCCGTTGTTCCTGCGTGGCTGTCTGTTCGTGCCATGCAGCAAACGGCTGGTAAAAGTTTGCCGATAGTCGCAAATATTCGCCCCACGCTTCGGCACCAAAGCCCGCTCGCTGAAGATTTTCGTCCAGCAAGTAGTCATAAAAAGTGTTATAACCCACCAGCCAGCTGCCGCGCGCCCAGCGTTGCCCAACGCCCACATTGCTCACCAACCCATCATCCTGCTGAGTAAGACCCAGCTGGCTCCAGGTGAGATAACGATCATTATCTTGTAACGGCACAAACCAGCTTCCACGACTGCCGGTGAAATGTCCTTCGTTATCCAGTTTGACGTCAACACTGGCATTTCCCCACGGTGATAGCCAGGACTCTACGTGCTGATTAACCTGTTGACTAAGCGCATCGCGGACTTTTCCCAATGCGAAAGCTTTTGCCTGCTCGCCAGTATCCAGCCCGTTATCATTCATACTGGTTTCGCCGAAATCTTTCACAATTTCAGCAAAGTGTTTTTCCCCATCATGATTTTCAGGTGCCATGCCTAAATCCGGCAGACCATCATTGTTATTATCAAAGGGATTTGCCGCTTTTTGCTCGAAGGTAGATTGTGCGTTAGCTGTACCGCCTGCCGCCAGCAAGAGTAAATAAAACGGAATAATGCGAGGAACGAAACGGCTCAAAACGTCGGTAACTTCCGGTAAAAAATGAAAAACCATAGCCCTAAAGAATAACGATTACTGGCAACTTTTGTCGTATTTTCTCGCGCTTTCAGGAAAATCCTTAAAAATGTGACCGATTGGTCAGACGCTGCAGAAGCAGTAAGATAGAAGATGAGTGTCTAATTCCCTGAATACAGGAGTAAATAATGCAAAAAATCGTGATCGTTGCCAATGGCGCACCTTACGGGAGCGAATCCTTGTTTAACAGCTTGCGGCTGGCCATTGCGTTACGAGAGCAGGAGAACAATCTGGATCTGCGTCTGTTCCTGATGTCTGATGCGGTCACAGCCGGGTTGCGCGGGCAAAAACCAGGGGAAGGCTACAACATTCAGCAAATGCTGGAGATCCTTACCGCTCAGAATGTACCGGTGAAATTGTGCAAAACCTGTACCGACGGGCGCGGGATTAGCACACTTCCTCTGATTGATGGGGTGGAAATCGGTACTCTTGTGGAACTGGCGCAATGGACGCTGTCAGCCGATAAAGTGCTCACATTTTAATGTTTGAGGGGGCGTCTGACGCCCCACTATGAGGGAAGTTTACTCAGGCGAATCCCGGCCGTAACACACCATCCGGATAATTCTCCGCCAGCAGTTTTTTTACCGATACCAGCAAATCATTCAGCCCATCGTCCTGCATTCCCAGTTTGATAAGCTCCTGTTCCAGTGAAAACAGGTATTGTGCGTTGGTTCCCAGTGGACCGCTCGCCGCCGCAATCAACGGCGCGATGACCTGAGCGCGAGTGTCAGATTCATATTCTGGATGTCGCGGGTCCATAATAAACACAATGGCGTTTACTGTGCGTCCATCATCAAGATCAAGCTGACACCAGGTTGGCAGATAACAGCCGGTAATCATCTCGCGCTTCCACAACAGGGTTAGTTCCTGCTCCAGCGTCTCTTCTGGCAGTCGATAGGCGACGCCTGTGGTGCGTCCGCCCTCTTTCAGTGCAAGCATTCGTCCCGGCTGGTGCGCAGTCCCACGCCCGGCGGTCAGACGCAGGCAAAACGCACGATGCCATCCAACCAGTGTACCGGTGCACGACTCGGTAAACTCCAGTGCCGGATTCCACATCAACGATCCATAACCGAAGATCCACACCGGTCCCTCATCAGGTCGACAAGCCAGCGTCGCCGCCAGCGAAGCCGCCCGTTGCTCTGCTGACCATAAGAGTGATTCTTCAATGGCACCAAATGCCGTTTTACAATCGGCATTCATCAAGAAATCACGCGTTATCACCTTACACCTCCGCCACTGCATACTTCCCTGCGACAACTTTTTGGTGTCTTCCGGACATTTTTACTGCTCATTTTGAAACCACTAACGGGACAATATGCAATCCACGGACCACTTGCAAGGCAACACCGCACGAATTGCTTTAACTAAGCTACCGGTTTTACGATTTTTTATGCCATTTATCATCATCCCCTTTGGCATATTCATGCTTCACAGCAGCCCAGGCCACTTTATGCGCGGTTTCTTCGCGACTGGCGTCATCACGCCGATCTTCTTTATCTTTATATTGATCCCATGCGCTGTTGAACGCTTCTTTATAGATATCCTGAGCATGAGACGGTAGCACGTGCTTTACGCTTTCCGGCAGATCGCTTTTCGTTTTATACGGCATCGTTGACTCCTTTTACAAAGTTGAACATTAAGTGTGGTCAACAATATCCACTCTTGCCAAAACATAAGAATTTTCATGTCAGACTCTTCTTAAGAAACGCTAAAACAAACATTGTCTAAACGCATTGCTTATTTTTATGGCCCGATGAGTAAAAAATCGACAGCGGGGTAAAAATTCGTAAAATGTTACCGATATCCAGACACTTTCTGTTATTTTTCCTACCTATTTTTTACATTTTCGATAAATTCATCTGCAAAGGGATAACCATAATGTCAAATGCTCAAGAGGCGGTAAAAACCCGCCACAAGGAGACTTCGCTTATTTTCCCGGTTCTGGCGCTGGTAGTGCTGTTCCTGTGGGGAAGCAGCCAGACACTACCAGTGGTCATTGGCATCAATCTTCTTGCTCTTATTGGTATTTTAAGTAGCGCCTTTAGTGTTGTCCGTCATGCGGACGTATTAGCCCATCGCCTGGGAGAACCTTACGGTTCGCTTATTCTTAGCCTTTCAGTGGTTATTCTTGAAGTCAGTTTGATTTCAGCTTTAATGGCAACCGGCGACGCCGCGCCAACGCTAATGCGTGATACGCTCTATTCAATCATTATGATTGTTACCGGTGGGCTGGTTGGCTTTTCATTATTGTTGGGCGGACGCAAGTTTGCCACCCAATATATGAATCTGTTTGGTATCAAGCAGTATTTAATTGCGCTGTTCCCCCTGGCGATAATCGTACTGGTATTTCCAATGGCTCTGCCTGCGGCGAATTTTTCAACCGGTCAGGCGTTACTGGTAGCATTAATTTCTGCGGCAATGTATGGCGTATTTTTGCTGATCCAGACCAAAACGCATCAAAGTTTATTTGTCTACGAGCACGAAGATGACAGTGATGATGACGACCCGCACCACGGTAAACCGTCTGCCCATAGCAGCCTTTGGCATGCTATCTGGTTGATTGTCCATCTGATTGCCGTTATTGCAGTCACCAAAATGAACGCCAGCCCGCTGGAGACATTGCTCGACAGCATGAATGCCCCTGTCGCCTTTACTGGCTTCCTGGTGGCTCTGTTGATTCTGTCGCCGGAAGGTTTAGGTGCGTTAAAAGCAGTGTTGAACAACCAGGTCCAGCGCGCGATGAATCTGTTCTTTGGTTCAGTGTTAGCAACCATTTCGCTTACCGTACCTGTCGTCACGCTAATTGCCTTTATGACGGGTAACGAATTGCAGTTTGCACTTGGTGCGCCAGAAATGGTAGTGATGGTGGCCTCTTTAGTGCTGTGCCATATCTCCTTCTCCACCGGACGTACTAACGTGCTCAATGGCGCAGCGCATCTGGCACTGTTTGCCGCCTATTTGATGACGATATTTGCCTGACAGTTATATCTCCTCCGATGACAGAAATCGGGGGAGATAATATAAATTCCTGCTTATTGTATTTCTTCATACTACCTGAACAGGTTGTTAATCAGAATTGCGAGCCTGTACCAGAACCTGCACGAAACCACTGCAACAGCTGTTGAAAAGCCGGAATGTACTCTTTATTGCAAACATTTCAGGGATGAAGTGAAGATGAATTGAGACGTAGTATCCACACCAAGCCGGCGTTATCCGGTGAGGCGCAATGTTGCGGGGGCTTTATCCCTGGTGGCATTGGTTGCTGGAAAGAGAAAACCCCCGCACGTTGAGAGGTAAAACCTGACAACAGAACGGGGGCTAATCTTGAACCATCAACAATTCAAGAATAGCCGCAAAATGTTGTCATTACAACAAGGCGGCTATATGACGCTCGCGCAGTTTGCCATGATTTTCTGGCACGACCTGGCAGCACCGATCCTGGCGGGAATTATTACCGCAGCGATTGTCAGCTGGTGGCGTAACCGGAAGTAAGGTGAAAACGGGCGTCAGGCTGCCGTGATGGCAATATGCGCCCGAAACCGGCCGCAGGTGTAACAGCCTGCGGCCTTTTTTGTCTTTATCTCTTCCACAAGTAAATATTGGCAACCCGAGCTGGAAGCATCATCCAGAGCACTCATGAAACGACTGTAACAGCTGTTGAAAAACCGGAATGCACTCTTCATTGCATACATTTCAGGGATGAAGTGAAGATGAATTGAGTCGTAGTATCCACACCAAGCCGGCGTTATCCGGTGAGGCGCAATGTTGCGGGGGCTCTATCCCTGGTGGCATTGGTTGCTGGAAAGAGAAAACCCCCGCACGTTGAGAGGTATAACCTGACAACAGAACGGGGGCTAATCTTGAACCAGAACAATTCAAGAATAGCCGCAAAATGTTGTCATTACAACAAGGCGGCTATATGACGCTCACGCAGTTTGCCATGACTTTCTGGCACGACCTGGCAGCACCGATCCTGGCGGGAATTATTACCGCAGCGATTGTCAGCTGGTGGCGTAACCGGAAGTAAGGTGAAAACGGGCGTCAGGCTGCCGTGATGGCAATATGCGCCCGAAACCGGCCGCAGGAGTAACAGCCTGCGGCCTTTTTTGTATCCGGCCCCATGAATAAATATCCTCCGGCATAGCCGGAGGTTTTTCAAATGCGCCTATAAGGCTCTCTTACCAGCCGCGCCCTAACAGGCGCACACGATCTGACATTTGCATCCAACTTCGT
>NZ_JBJQMA010000032.1:0-52646 GCF_046486065.1 Escherichia sp. WS547
GGTCAGTTCGTATGCGGCATTACTGCCTGCCATGCTGCCAAAGCTGCGCACCGTTTCTCTGTGCAGGCGGTCGCGCGCGTACTCCAGCAGCGGCGTGTCGCCCAGCTTCATGCCCGCCAGATAACCGCTACCGTAGGTCAGCCACTCCACCGGCGGCAGGCTGTCCGGCGTGACGCGGTTTGCCAGCCCCTGTTCGTTGTATGCCTGTTTCGTCTCATGCTGCCACAGCAGTTCCCCCGTCTCCGGGTTCTCCACCGTCTGGCGCTCCCCGGTCAGACGGCCCTTATCGTCATAGCCATAGTGGACGGCAACACGGTGGCCTTCGCTCAGGTGGCTGATTTCTCTCAGCCAGCCGTGGCCATCATACCGCCACTGTTCTGCCGGTTCGCCGTTCACCGTGCGGTGAGTGATACGGTCCGATTCGTCGTAGTGCCAGAGGGTGACAAGCCCCTCATCTTCACTCTGCGTGAGTTTTCCGGTCAGGTCATAGTGGTAACGTTGCGTCCGCCCGTCAAAGCCGCGCTGCTGTACCAGCCGGTCCAGCGCATCGTAGCTGAAGTCGCTGTGACTGCCGTTCTCGTTGGTCAGGCTGATGACACGTCCTGCCGCGTCATACTCCATACTGCGCGTCAGCCCGCCCTGTGTGGTGCTGACCGCCTTTCCCCACGCATCGTACTGTGTCTCGCTCCGGTTGCCGTCCGGGGTGATAACGGCAGTCAGGTCGCCTGCGGCGTTGTATTCATACCGCGTTTCACGGCCCTGTGCGTCTTTCACCGAGGTTAACCGGCCACGGTTGTCATAGCGGCGGTAACGGCTGATACCTTCCTCGCGGTGAACCGCCGTCATCTGGCCGAAGCGGTCGTATTCATAACGGGTCTGGTAGCCCGAGCAGTCAGTGAACGCCAGCAACTGCCCGTAGCGGCTCCACGTCATCTGCCGGGTGCTGCCCGTCGCATCCGTTGTCGTCGCCGGTAACTCACTGTGCGCGTCATCGTAGCGGTAGCGTACTGTCTCCCCGCTGCGCGATGTCTCCGATACCAGCCTGTCCCGCTCATCATACGCCCGGCGGCTCTCCAGCCCGTCCGGGTACACCACCGCCGTCAGCCGGTTCCCGTCGTTATAGTAAAATTTCGTCTCCCGCCCGTCCGGCGTGGTGATGTCCGTGATGTCGCCTGACACCACATTCAGACCGTACTCTGTCCGCCGTCCCGCCGCGTCCGTCTGCGCCGTGAGCCTTCCTGCCGCGTCATACCCGCTGTGCGTGACGCTGCCGTCCGCCAGTTCTTTTTTCACCACCCGCTTCAGCCCGGCCCCGCCTTCTGTATGCAGCACCTCTCGCCGGTTCAGGCTGTCGGTGACGGTGATGCGGTCCTGCTCATACTGGTAGCGGTAACTCAGGCCTGCCGGGTTCAGCTGCTCCACCACCCGCCCCGCATCGTCGTAGCGGTAGCGCATCTCCGGCCTTCCCGCATAACGGTGCCCCACCATCCGGCCCGGGTGCTGCGGGTCATACGTGAAAGCGCGCACCTGTGTCCCGCTGCGGTCATATACCGCCAGCAGTTCACCGGCTTCCGTATACGTGTACCGCACCAGTGGCGCACCGGGCAGATTCTCCGGGTATGCCGGGTCGTGCATCAGCCACACCGCCGAAAGGCGGATACCCCTGTCGGGGCCGTATTCCGTACCGGGCAGTGTGTCGGGGAACGCTGAGGCTGAGAGAGGGCGGGAACGGTCAGAAGAAGATAGCGAAGAGGTGCGGGCCTCTTCCGCACGCTGCGCCTGTGTGGTCAGCACCAGACGGAACTCCCGCCCGGCACCGTCCGTCACGCCGGTGATTTCCCCGGCCAGGTCACCGGCGGCCTCACGCCGGTACGTCAGCGTCTGCCCGAAGCGGTCCGCCAGCCCGGTAAGCACCCGGTACGGCGGCAGCGGCGCTGGCAGTACGTCCTCAGTGCCCGGCACCCGCTCTGACCACCCCAGTATCCACCACGGTCCCTGTGCGCTGTTGGTCGCCAGGTAAAGATGCGGGCTTAACCGGATATCCGGCGGCAGCGACGCCCACAGCCGTGCCAGCGTGTGGCCGTCCGGCTGCGCTGCCTTACCACCGCGAACCAGCCACATTGACTCGCTGCGGCTGTACACCGCCCCCCCCGGCAGCAGCGGCTCAAAGTGAATGCTCCGTCCGCCGTTGTCGTTGAGTACCAGTGCATCATCGCGTATCTGTAAGCGGATATCAGAAGGCGCTTTCCAGCCGGGGCCAAAAATCCCCACCGGCGCAGGCGTCTTCGTCCGGTAGCTGCTGTAGGTGCGGGAGAGAATGAACGGCAGCGGGCCGGGCAGCGCAAGGTCCGTCTCGCCGGGCAGCACCTTCGCCCCCAGCAGCGGATTTACCGGGTTGCCCGAAGTCATCCTGCCCGGACACACCGAGCACGCCACGCCGGTGGGCGCGCCAATTCTTACACCTGCCGAACCCTGGACAATGGGACCGCCATACTGAGTCATATCTCCCTGACGCGCCGCTGGTTTTCCGCTCATATAAAGTGCCCTTTTAGTTATTGTTCATATTCCTGTGTTAGCAACAAAAAAATAAAATGACACACAAGACCAGCTAATGTATTTATATATTTTTCACATAAACTTATTTGTTCTCAATCAACAACAACTGTTATTACAGGTCACTTTCAATATTTTATTAAACTAACATTTTTAGCACAGATGAATTCATCATCAACAAATTCACTATATGGATAATATCCATTCAACGCATATGGTTTATGATTTTATTAGTCTGAGTTATTCTTGTAGGGCTATATTTAAAATTATTAAACTCCACCGATTCAGATTAATATCAGCAATAGAAAGATAGGAAATCACCAATTCAATAACATCATCAATGAAACATATTGTAGAATTAATTTAAACAAGGCGTTCCATTCAACCAGAACGCCCCTTATTTACTCTCATCACCCCGCAAACTGCCTGAACAGCGCCTTACCCTTAACCAGCCGCGCGCCCAGCCAGCCGCCGAAAAGCGACAGCAGCAGTGCACCGCTGCACGGCAGCACAATCCACAATCGCCAGTCTGGCTCCCACGGGAAATCAAACACTTTCGCCTGCAACACTGCCAGCGCCGTTTCCGCACCAATTGCGGCCACCAGGCCAGAAACAAACCCGAGCATGGCGAACTCACACCACAACGTGGTACGCAGCAGTTTTTTCCCCGCACCGAGTGTGCGCCACACCACCAGCTCCTGATGACGCTGACGCATTCCCACCTGCACCTGTGCCAGCAACAGCAACATACCGCAGGCGGTGACCAGCACCACCATCACCTCCAGCGCCCGACTTACCTGCTCCAGCACCTGAACGACCTGTTTTAAAATCGCGCCAATGTCTAACAGGCTAATGGTCGGGAACTGGCGGTTGAGTTGCGTCAACATGCCGTTGCCATTCTCCCAGCGGAAACTGGTAAGCCAGCTCTGCGGTTGCCCGTCTAATGCCCCTTCAGGGAAAATAAAATAGAAATTAGGCCGCAGACTTTCCCAGTCCACTTTGCGCAGGCTGGTCACTTTAGCGCGGAACTCCTGGGTATCGCCCATAAAAGTCACAGTATCGCCGAGGGCAACGTTTAAGCGTTTCGCCAGCCCCTCTTCCATCGACACTTCATCGGCTTTTGGCGGCCAGTTACCGGCGACAATCGGATTATGATCGGGCCGCGTATTTTGCCAGGTAAGATTGAGTTCGCGGTTAAGCGCCTCATCTTCATTACCTTCTGTCGGCTTATCGTTAATCGCCGTCAGCCGCGCCCGCACCACCGGATAAAACGATTCCGGGACTATCTGATGTTCCGCGAGGAACGCTTTTAGCGGTTCTACCTGTTCTGTGGCGATGTTGATTAAAAAGTAGTTCGGGCTTTCTGGCGGTAGCTGCTGTTGCCAGCGGTCGAGCAGATCGCCACGCAATACCAGCAATAGCGCCAGCAGCATAAAGGAGAGCGAAAATGCCGAAAGCTGGCTTAACGTTGACCACGGCTGACGTAACAGGCGGCTAACCGCCAGGCGCAGAGGCAGCGATTTCAGCGTCATGCGGCGAAGTACATTCAGCAGCATCCAGCCCAGCACACCGCACAGCAAAGCCAGTACTACCGCGCCCGCCAGCACCGCCCAGAGCAGCATACTGCCACCCATTAATCCGGCGAGCAGCAGCACAACCACCACACTGACAATCGGCAGATAAAACTTCAGCGGCCAGACGTTCGCGACCACATCATTACGTAATACGCGTAAAGGCTGCGTTGCCAGTAACAAGCGGTATGGTCGTAGCCCCACCAGCAGCGAGATAACCGTCATGGTGCCCAGCGCCCATAGCCACGGCCAGAGGCTGGCTGGCGGTAGTGCAGCAGGCAGAACGGGCTTGAGCAGCACCATCAACACGTTTTCGAACAACAGGCCTATCGCCCCACCGGTAACGGCTGAAAGCGTCAGCACCATCAACCACTGACCGACGATTAGCTTACGCAGTTGCGCTCGCCCTGCCCCCAGCGTTTTGAGGATCGCCACAAGATCGTAGCGACTGCGACAGTAATGATTCATCGCCACCGCCACCGCTGCCACTGCCAGCAGCAAGGTCAGAAGCGCCGAAAGCAGCAGGAACTGTTGCGAGCGTTCCATCGAGCGCCCCAGCGCGCCTTCGTCCTGTTCCAGACCGTACCAGCGTTGTTCGGGTTTAAGCTGAGGTAACAACCATTTCTCATAGCTGTCGAGCTGGTTCTCGTTGCCGCCGAATTTATAGCGCCAGGTGACCCGACTCCCCGGCTGCACGGCTCCGGTTTTATCGACATCCGCCAGATTCATCATCAGACGCGGAGCCATCTGGAAGGGGTTAAAACCGGAATCCGGTTCCTGAATCACTTCTCCGGCAATCCGCAAGGTGGCATCGCCCACGTCAATGGTGTCGCCCGTTTTTAGGTTAAGCAGTGCCATCAGGCGTGGGGCCAGCAATACGCTGCCCGCCTGCGGTTTCAGGCCAGGGGGATTGGTTTGCAGATCGCCATACATCGGGTAGATATCATCCACCGCCTTGACGTTCGCCAGCTGCGGTGTGTCGCCTGCAAATGTCATGGTGGCGAAAGTCAGCTGCTTGCCGACTTTCAGGCCGCGCTTTTGCGCTTCCTCCAGCCACGCTTGCGGCACTTCGCGCGAACTGCGCAACGCCCGATCGCCCGCCATAAACTCACGGCTTTGCTGGCTTAAGCCCTTCTCCATGCGATCGCTGATATTGCCCAGCGCCAGCACGCAGGCCACCGCCAGGCTTAGCGCCAGCCAGACAATTAATAGCGACGGCGAGCGCCATTCGCGCCAGAACCAACGTGCAATCATGCTTCCTCCTGCAACTGCCCGTTCACCAGCCGTAAGCAGCGGTCGCAGCGTGCCGCCAGTTGCAGGTCGTGGGTCACCATAATCAACGTGGTGCCATGTTCACGGTTGAGGGAAAACAGCAGGTCGGCAATTTTATCGCCCGTCTGGCGGTCAAGGTTGCCGGTGGGTTCGTCGGCAAACAGCACATCAGGTCGACCGTTAAAGGCTCGTGCCAGCGCCACTCGTTGCTGTTCACCGCCGGAAAGCTGTGCCGGAAGATGATCCAGACGTTTACCCAGCCCTAACTGTTCGAGCAACGTTTTTGCCCCGTTACGACTTTCTGCGCTACTCTCACCACGCAGCAGCGCCGGAAGCTCGACGTTTTCCAGCGCGTTAAGGGTAGGAATTAACATAAATGACTGAAAAACAAAGCCGACGTGCTTCGCGCGCAACTTTGCCCGCGCTTCTTCGTCCATATTATGTAGAGGTTGTCCCACCAGACTCACTTCGCCACTGCTGCCGTCATCCAGCCCGGCGAGGATCGCCAGCAAGGTTGACTTACCCGATCCCGACTCGCCCACCAGTGCGATGGTCTCGCCACGTTTGACAACCAGCTCAACTCCGGTGAGGATGGAGAGTTCATGCTCCCCCTGACCGACGGACTTCTTAAGATGATGAACTTCAACAATGTTTTCCGCTGGCATTTGCCCTTCCTGTTCCTGGTCCTGTTAACCTTCCGTGCCGCCGCAGCGGACACGTTATTGATTCTGGGTGATAGCCTGAGCGCCGGGTATCGAATGTCTGCCAGCGCGGCCTGGCCTGCCTTGTTGAATGATAAGTGGCAGAGTAAAACGTCGGTAGTCAATGCCAGCATCAGCGGCGACACCTCGCAACAAGGGCTGGCGCGCCTTCCGGCTCTGCTGAAACAGCATCAGCCGCGCTGGGTGCTGGTAGAACTGGGCGGCAATGACGGTTTGCGTGGTTTTCAGCCACAACAAACCGAGCAAACGCTGCGCCAGATTTTGCAGGATGTCAAAGCCGCCAACGCTGAACCATTGTTAATGCAAATACGTCTGCCTGCAAACTATGGTCGCCGTTATAATGAAGCCTTTAGCGCCATTTACCCCAAACTCGCCAAAGAGTTTGATGTTCCGCTGCTGCCCTTTTTTATGGAAGAGGTCTACCTCAAGCCACAATGGATGCAGGATGACGGTATTCATCCCAACCGCGACGCCCAGCCGTTTATTGCCGACTGGATGGCGAAGCAGTTGCAGCCTTTAGTAAATCATGACTCATAAAGCAACGGAGATCCTGACAGGTAAAGTTATGCAAAAATCGGTCTTAATTACCGGATGTTCCAGTGGAATTGGCCTGGAAAGCGCGCTCGAATTAAAACGCCAGGGTTTTCATGTGCTGGCAGGTTGCCGGAAACCGGATGATGTTGAGCGCATGAACAGCATGGGATTTACCGGCGTGTTGATCGATCTGGATTCACCAAAAAGTGTTGATCGCGCAGCCGACGAAGTGACCGCCCTGACCGATAATTGTCTGTATGGGATCTTTAACAATGCCGGATTCGGCATGTATGGCCCCCTTTCCACCATCAGCCGTGCGCAGATGGAACAGCAGTTTTCTGCCAACTTTTTCGGCGCACACCAGCTCACCATGCGCCTGTTACCCGCGATGTTACCGCACGGTGAAGGGCGTATTGTGATGACCTCATCGGTGATGGGATTAATCTCCACGCCGGGTCGCGGCGCTTACGCAGCCAGTAAATATGCGCTGGAGGCGTGGTCGGATGCGCTGCGCATGGAGCTACGCCACAGCGGAATTAAAGTCAGCCTGATCGAACCCGGTCCCATTCGTACTCGCTTCACCGACAACGTCAACCAGACGCAAAGTGATAAACCTGTCGAAAATCCCGGCATCGCCGCCCGCTTTACGTTGGGGCCGGAAGCGGTGGTCGACAAAGTGCGCCATGCTTTTATTAGCGAGAAACCGAAGATGCGCTATCCGGTAACGCTGGTGACCTGGGCAGTAATGGTGCTTAAGCGCCTGCTGCCGGGGCGCGTGATGGACAAAATATTGCAGGGGTGAGTTGAAGCGCGCGCTTAAGCCCCCATGTCAAAGAAAATATCGACAACAGAGAGCGACTCCATGTCCGTAGAAAATATTGTCAACATTAACGAATCTAACCTGCAACAGGTTCTTGAACAGTCGATGACCACTCCGGTGCTGTTCTATTTTTGGTCTGAACGTAGCCAGCACTGTTTGCAGTTAACCCCAATTCTGGAAAGCCTCGCGGCGCAGTACAACGGGCAATTTATTCTGGCGAAGCTGGACTGCGACGCGGAGCAGATGATTGCCGCCCAGTTTGGTCTGCGCGCGATTCCGACCGTGTATCTGTTCCAGAACGGGCAACCGGTAGACGGCTTCCAGGGGCCGCAACCGGAAGAGGCGATCCGCGCCCTGCTGGATAAAGTGCTGCCGCGCGAAGAAGAACTGAAAGCACAGCAGGCGATGCAACTGATGCAAGAAGGCAATTACACCGACGCCCTGCCATTGCTGAAAGACGCCTGGCAGTTGTCGAATCAGAACGGGGAGATCGGCCTGCTGCTGGCAGAAACGCTGATTGCGCTGAACCGTTCTGAAGATGCTGAAGCCGTGCTGAAAACCATTCCGTTACAGGATCAGGACACCCGCTACCAGGGGCTGGTGGCGCAAATCGAACTGCTGAAGCAGGCGGCTGATACGCCGGAAATTCAACAGTTGCAACAGCAGGTGGCGGAAAATCCAGAAGATGCCGCACTGGCGACGCAACTGGCGCTGCAACTGCATCAGGTTGGGCGCAATGAAGAGGCGCTGGAGTTGCTGTTCGGGCATCTGCGTAAAGATCTCACCGCCGCAGACGGTCAGACGCGTAAAACGTTCCAGGAGATCCTCGCTGCGCTGGGTACCGGCGATGCACTGGCGTCGAAGTATCGCCGCCAGTTATATGCGTTGTTGTATTGAGTTTCCGTTGATCGGCACATGAACCACAACGCCGGATGCGATGCTGCGCATCCGGCATTGCATCATTTCTTCTTCAATTGCGTCACCACCAACTGGTGGCGCGAATTGTAAAACTTACGATAGGTTAAATAGCAGGCAATAATGGTCGACAGGCTGGCGGTTGAGAGCAGCATAAAGGTCACCATAATCTGATATTTAATCGCCTTCACCGGATCAATCCCGGCAAATATCAGCCCGGACATCATTCCTGGTAAACTCACTAAGCCAACCGTTTTTGCTGAATCGACCGTCGGAATTAAAGCCGCGCGAATACTGTCGCGAATCAATATCGCTGAAGCCTGTTTCGGCGTCGCGCCAAGACTCAGTTTCTCCTGAATCTGTTGCTGTTCGCTAATAACCCGTTGCCCTAAATTGTTGTAACACAACCCCACCGCTACCATGGCGTTACCGGCTATCATCCCGGCGATAGGGATCACCTGCATCGGGATAAATTCAATCGACCCAGAGAGGATCAGTACCGCCAGGGTAATTCCCGCTCCGACCGTAATGGCAATAAACGATGAGATAAAAGCTTTAGCAATATATTTACTGCGTTTTTGCGCGTTCCACGCCGCATTAAAGCAGATAAATAACACCATCAATAATGTCAGGCTGGCATCATCCACGCTGAAAATATACTTCAGCACATAGCCGACAATAATCAGCTGAATTATCGCGCGCCCGACGCTCCAGAGAATATCTTTCTCCAGCGCCAGTTTTTCTTTATGGCTAATTAAGATTGCCACCACCACCAGCATTAATGCCAGTGCCAATGATTCGTTAGTAATATTATGCGAGTTCATAGCGTGCTTCCTGCATTTCTCCGGCATGCGGTTGCAGTGTAATCACCTTATCCGCATGATTAATTTCGTCTTTATCGTGTGTCACCCACAGCACGGCAATATTTTGCTCGCGCACATAACGGTGGATCATCTCATTAACGTTATGCTTATTACTTTCATCCAGCGCACTGGTGATTTCATCCAGCAATAAAACCTTCGGCATAAATTGCAGGTTACGAATCAATGAGATGCGTTGTTTTTCACCACCAGATAGCTCGGCGATATTCTTCGTCAAAATGCTGTCCAGTAAGGCGAAGCGTTCGAGAAAATCGAGAAAAATGGCTGGGTCAGGCTGCTGGTTACGGATCTGCCAGGGAAAGATCAGATTATCGTATACCGTATCGCCAAACAGCGTCGGCGTCTGGGCGCAGTAAGACACTTGCTGGCGGTAGATTTCTGGCTTTAGTGTGCTGACATCCTCACCTTCAAACAGTAACGTTCCGCTGGTTGGGCTGATCAATGAAGCAACTATTTTTAGCAGCGTACTTTTGCCACAACCAGAAGGACCGGTAATTAACTTAAATTCGCCAGCACGCAGCGAAAAATTGATGTTATTAAGAATCTTCGCATCACCCGCCAGATATCCTACGTTTTGTAGCTGAAGCAAAGGACTATTTTCCTGCATCACTGTTCCCTTTTTCTGATTTTTACTAAAAACAGTTTATCCTTCGCAGGAATAAGGGGGAACTCTCTTTCAGTAATCAGGTATAATTTGTTTAATCAAGCAGCAATTTTGCTGATTATGGACGGTACAACAGGAGGTTTTTCCGATGCTTATCTTTATCCCTATTCTCATTTTTGTCGCGCTAGTCATTGTCGGCGCGGGCGTCAAAATCGTGCCGCAGGGCTATCAATGGACGGTAGAACGTTTTGGTCGCTATACCAAAACGTTACAGCCGGGGCTCAGTCTGGTGGTGCCGTTTATGGATCGCATTGGTCGCAAGATCAATATGATGGAGCAAGTGCTCGATATCCCTTCCCAGGAAGTTATCTCGAAAGATAACGCCAACGTTACTATCGACGCCGTGTGCTTTATTCAGGTGATTGACGCGCCACGCGCTGCCTATGAAGTCAGCAATCTGGAGCTGGCGATCATCAACCTGACCATGACTAACATCCGTACCGTGTTGGGCTCAATGGAACTTGATGAAATGCTCTCTCAGCGCGACAGCATCAACTCACGCCTGCTGCGTATTGTCGATGAGGCCACCAACCCGTGGGGGATTAAAGTCACCCGTATTGAAATTCGCGACGTGCGCCCACCGGCAGAGCTTATCTCTTCAATGAACGCGCAGATGAAAGCGGAACGTACCAAACGCGCTTACATCCTCGAAGCGGAAGGGATCCGTCAGGCGGAAATCCTCAAAGCCGAAGGTGAAAAACAGTCGCAAATCCTGAAAGCGGAAGGTGAACGTCAGTCGGCATTCTTACAGGCCGAAGCGCGTGAACGTTCCGCTGAAGCAGAAGCCCGCGCCACCAAAATGGTGTCTGAAGCCATTGCCTCCGGCGATATTCAGGCGGTGAACTATTTCGTAGCGCAGAAATACACCGAAGCGTTACAGCAGATCGGTTCGTCCAGTAACAGCAAAGTAGTGATGATGCCATTAGAGGCCAGCAGCCTGATGGGGTCGATTGCCGGGATTGCCGAGCTGGTGAAAGACAGCGCCAACAAGCGGACTCAGCCATGATGGAGTTAATGGTCGTTCATCCACATATTTTCTGGCTCAGTCTCGGCGGGTTGCTGCTGGCAGCCGAGATGTTGGGCGGCAATGGTTATCTGTTGTGGAGCGGCGTGGCAGCGGTGATTACCGGCCTGGTGGTCTGGCTGTTGCCGCTGGGTTGGGAGTGGCAAGGGGTGATGTTTGCCGTCCTGACGCTGCTCGCCGCCTGGCTGTGGTGGAAATGGTTGTCGCGGCGGGTGCGCGAACAAAAGCACAGCGACAGTCATTTAAACCAGCGCGGGCAGCAGCTGATTGGCCGACGTTTTGTGCTGGAATCTCCACTGGTCAACGGGCGCGGTCATATGCGCGTCGGTGACAGTTCATGGCCTGTCAGCGCCAGCGAGGATCTCGGTGCAGGTACGCATGTTGAAGTCATTGCGATAGAAGGGATAACGCTGATCATCCGTGCGGTCATCGCCTGATGCGACGCTGACGCGTCTTTTCATGCCTACAAAATATGCCCGAATTGTAGGCCGGATAAGGCGTTTACGCCGCATCCGGCGGTTATGCGCTGATGCCTGATGCGGCGCGGGCGCGTCTTATCATGCCTGGAAGTCTGCGCCCGAATCGTAGGCCGCCTCCGCTATATTAACTGGCATTGGCAAATTACTCGTCACTACCTTTATTCATGTTTTTTTGGTCTTCATCCGGATAATGTTTTTTTAGATATTCCAGGACGTTTTTATTGACCTTGTGTTGCGTATACACCCACCCTTTCCAGTAATCAGGCTGGTCCAGGTAAACTTCTGGCGGAATGGTGAAATCAGAAAGCGTTAACCATTCGGCTAACAGATCGGGGTTTCGTTTCTGGATTAACTGCAACAGCATAATCAGTGACATAGCTGAGGCAGGAGCCGTACTATCGCCACTTAAATATTTCCACACTGTTGACCGGTTCGAACGAAAAAGGATCGGTAGCAATGCCCGGTCCAGATTCATTTCATTAAAAATCTTCTCAAATTCATTCATTTAAATTTTCCTGCCTGGCGTAAACCTCTTAAAAATTGAGATTTATCAAAGAAACGCATTTTAGCACACATCAGGAACCGCTTCACGTTTAGTCCAGAAACAGAATTTATTTCGCTTATCAAAACAAGTCTTTACTCTTTTTTACATTGAAAGAGCACAAAATGATTTTCGATTTTATTTATATAAGAAACATTTTTTGTTTCTTATTGGTGGTGTTTACGCTTACACCAGACAAAAATGCGCTTTACATCACACAAATGGCGGCGTAGATTTCGATTAAATTGCAACGCAGTTTATTTCTTAAAACAATATTATTTGTTTCTTATAGAAACATTAATGCGACTTATTTTGAACAAGAGAAAATGAATGAAAACTGTAAACGTAGCTTTACTGGCACTCATAATTTCAGCAACATCCAGCCCTGTTGTTTTAGCTGGTGATACCATTGAAGCGGCGGCAACAGAGCTTTCAGCCATTAACTCTGGCATGTCGCAATCGGAGATTGAGCAGAAGATTACCCGCTTTTTAGAACGCACAGACAACAGCCCCGCTGCGTATACCTATTTGACTGAACATCACTACATCCCTTCTGAAACACCTGATACCACTCAGACTCCCCCTGTCCAGACAGATCCTGACGCAGGACAAAAAACCGTTGCCGCTACAGGTGATGTACAGACAACCGCCCGTTATCAGAGCATGATCAACGCCCGACAGTCTGCGGTAACTGATGCCCAGCAAACGCAAATTACAGAGCAACAGGCGCAGATCGTAGCCACACAAAAAACGCTCGCCGCGACTGGAGATACGCAAAATACCGCGCATTATCAGGAGATGATTAATGCCAGGCTGGCGGCTCAAAATGAGGCTAATCAGCGCACTACCACGGAACAAGGGCAGAAAATGAATGCACTGACAACCGATGTGGCAGCACAACAGCAAAAAGAAAGGGCTCAATACGATAAACAAATGCAAAGTCTGGCGCAGAAGTCTGTCCAGGCACATGAGCAAATTGAAAGTCTGAGACAAGATTCCGCACAAACGCAGCAACAGTTAACCAACACGCAAAAACGGGTCGCAGATAACAGCCAACAAATTAACACGCTCAATAACCATTTCGATTCTCTGAAAAACGAAGTTGAGGACAATCGTAAAGAAGCCAATGCGGGAACTGCATCAGCCATCGCTATCGCCTCACAACCACAGGTGAAAACCGGTGACTTGATGATGGTGTCAGCGGGAGCGGGAACCTTCAACGGTGAATCTGCGGTGTCTGTAGGAACATCTTTTAATGCCGGAACGCATACGGTACTTAAAGCAGGTATTTCTGCGGATACACAATCTGATTTCGGTGCGGGTGTCGGCGTGGGATATTCGTTCTAATTTTAACAGCAATTTCTTATTCGCAATTTTCCGTACATTATTTAAGGTTAACAATGATGAATAGTTCCATTAAATCGTTTTCCCTGCTGGCGGTTATATTACTGGCTGGCTGTAGTTCACCCACTTCCCGCATCGCAGATTGCCAGGCGCAGGGCGTCAGCCATGACACCTGTTATCTCGCAGAACAACAGCGTCAGACGGCTATTTTAAGTGCATCCGAGGCGCAGGCATTTAAAAATGCAGAAGCCGCACAACATGCCCAGGCCGCTAAAAAATCTATTTATAAAGGATTTGGCATGACCTTTAGAATGAGCAGTAAGAACTTTGCTTATCTCAATGATTCATTATGTGCAATTGATGAAGACAATAAAGATGCCACTGTTTATCAGTCAGGTCTTTATAACGTCATTGTTTATCACCACACGGGAAAAGTCGCCTTAATGAAGGAAGGTCAGTTTGTGGGTTATTTAAAATGAAGGAGCAAAGGAAAATCCCCCTGACGCATATTATGATTATCGGTGCGTTTATTTTTGCCTTCTTGCAAGTGGTGTTATTAGCCTCCCTGGTTCACGCTGTGAATGTTAACAACGAAATCCAGGAAGGCTTATTTCAATCGGGGCGCATAATGGTAGAAAGTTTGCAGCATATTCTTTCGGTGCAAACGGGGATTAACTGATTTTCACCCCGCCCGATGATGACAGCAGCCGGAGAGATTTTCGATAATCGGGCAGTCGGCGCTGTCATCACCAGGGCAGGCATTCGCCAGCGCCAGTAGCTGGTCGCGCATGGATTGCAGCTCCTCAATGTGCCGTTCGATCTCCGCTACCTTCTCCAGCGTGCGCCGTTTTACATCGGCGCTGTGACGCTGTGGGTCGTTAAACAGATTCACCAGTTCGCCGCTCTCTTCCAGGTTAAAGCCCACCTGGCGCGCCTGGCGCAGTAAGGTCAGTTCGTTGAGATGCTGCTGCGTGTAGGTTCGATAACCATTTTCGCTGCGCATCGGCGGCGTCACCAGCCCCTTCTCTTCATAGAAGCGAATGGCTTTGCTGGTCAGGCCGGTAATTTTTGCTACATCGCTAATGTTCATCGTTCGCGCAACGCCTCCTGTGCTTTATTAAAGGGTCTCAACAGATAATCCAGCACGCTTTTTTTGCCGGTGCGGATATCGACCGTCGCCACCATGCCGGGAAATATCGGAAACTGCTGTTTATGTTTATTTTCCAGATGGTTGCTGAAAGTGCGAATGTACACCCGATAGTAATAAACATCGCGCCGCACTTCATCCTGCACGGTGTCTGGTGATATCACCGCCACTTCTCCCGGCAGGCCGGCGTAGATGGAGTAATCGTAGGCGGTTATTTTCACCAGCGATTTTTGCCCCGGATGGATAAACGCCACATCGCGCGGGGAGATTTTTGCCTCGATCAGCAGTTGCTCATCCAGCGGCACGATGGTCATCAGTTTACCACCGGGGGCAATAACGCCGCCAACCGTGGTGACGTCAATGTCCTGAACAATGCCTCGCACCGGCGCGGTAAAGTTGAGCCTGGTGAGGGAGTCTTCCCGTCCACGGATCACCGAACGCTGGGTTTCTACTTCCGCATTGGCTTTCGCTAACTCTTCGCGCGCCTGTACGTAGTATTGCGTGCGCACGTCGCTGAGTTTGTTTTCCAGTTCATTGGCCTGACGTTGCAGGCGCAGCACTTCGACGCTGCTCGCCGCCCCCTGTTTGACCAGTGGCTGGGTCATCGCCAGTTCACGGTTGACCAGACTAATCCCCTGCGTCAGCCCGGTGGTGGCTTTGTTCAACCCGTCGCGGCGAGTGTTGTACAACGCCGTTTCCGACTCGATAAGTTCGGGGAATTTATTCAGTTCGTCAGGGAAGACCAGCGGTTTATTACTCACTTCCGCCCGCAGCCGCGCCGAGGTTGCCAGCGCCGCGTACAGCCGCGACATTGCTTCCTGGACGTCGGATTCCGTTTTGGTGCGGTTAAGCTGCGCCAGCGGCTGGCCCTGTTCAACAATATCGCCAACCTTGACGTCGAGATGATACAGAATTCCGCCTTCCAGCGACTGCACCACCTGTTCGCGCCCGGAAGGTTCTACCGTGCCGCTGCCGGTGGTGACTTCATCAAGCTGGAAGTACCACGCCCAGCCGAGAAAACAGAGCAGCATCACAGCGGTAACGCGTACCGCCAGCGCCGAACGCGGCAGGCGGGGTTCAGTCAGGCCACGGTTGTATTGCAGTTGTCCATTCATGCGGCAGACCCCTTATTCTTCTCCTGCAACACCACCCGTCGCGTCGTGGGTTCGCTCTGTTCACGCAAAATGGCCTCTTTCGCGCCATCCATCACAATCCGCCCCTGATCCATCACGATAATGCGGTCCACCAGTTGCAGCATCGCCGTGCGGTGAGTGGCGATGACCAGCGTGCGATGCCCAATCCACTGTTTCAGTTGTTCGATTAAATACGCTTCCGCCATTTCGTCCAGCGAGGCGCTGGGTTCATCGAGCAGCACGATATTGGGTTGAGAGATGAGTAGCCGCGCCAGCAGCAGCGTTTGCCGCTGACCACCAGAGAGGCCAAATCCCCCTTCCTGAATCATGTAGTTGAGGCCGTTTTTCTGCTTCTGCACAAAGGGCAGCGCCCCGCTGAGGGTTAACGCGCGTTCGATATCTTCATCGCTGGCTTCCGGCATCCCCATCGTCAGGTTTTCCCGCAGCGAACCGAAAAAGAGTCTCCCGGTCTGGCTCAGCAGCCCCATGTCGCGGCGCAGATCCGCCGGATCAAGCTGACCGATGCTGATGTTATCCAGCAGCACCTGCCCCTGCTGGGCGATACGCATTCCGGCGAGCATTTGCAGTAGCGTTGATTTACCCGCGCCGTTGCGCCCAAGAATGGCGATTTTCTCTCCGGCCTGAATGTTGAGTTTGCCAATCGCCACATCGGCAATTTTCTCTTCTTCGTCGTAATAAAAGATAGCGTTGCTGAACTGATAATTGCCGTGCAGCACCGCTTTATGCACCAGTTTGCCGTGTTCCGGCTGATCCACCGGGCGCTTCATCAGTTCATCAAGGCCATTACGCGCTACTTTCGCCTGCTGCCAGCGCGAGAGCACGCCGGATATCTGCGACAGCGGCGCGATGGTGCGCGAAGCCAGGATCGTCGTCCCGACCAGCGCGCCGGTGGTCATGTCGCCGTTCATTACCATAAAGCAGCCCACCAACAGCACCACCACGTAGACGATGGACTGCACTTCCTGGGTCCAGGTGAGCAGTAGCCCGGTGAGAAAACGTTGCTTCATGCTGATGGACGAGGCCACGTCGTTAGTGTGATTCCACTGATTCTGAAAACGCTGTTCAGCGCGCAGCAGTTTAATGTCTTCAATCGACTGCACGGCTTCCACCAGCGTAGCGTTACGCACCGCCGACTCGCGCATCCCTTCGTTCGCCAGCCGCGCCAGCGGGCGTTGTACCAGCAGGCCGGGGATCACCAGCAAGGGCAGCGCCAGCAAAACCACCAGCACCAGCCAGCCACCAATCATCCACAAAATAAAGACAAACAGCAGGAAGAACGGCAGATCCGCCACTGCACCAATGGTGGTGGAGGTGATCAGCTCCCGCACCGATTCCAGTTCGCGGATCTGCGAGATAAACGATCCGGTGGATTTCGATCGCACGTTATTTTTCAGCCGTAATGCGTGACCAAAAACGCGATCCGAAATGCGCAGATCCGCCCGCTTGCCGATCACATCGGAAAGGTGCGTGCGCACCATGCGCATACAGAATTCAAACAGGATCGCCATCATCACCCCGGCGAACAGCACCCACAGCGTCGGGTAGGACTGCGCCGGAACCACCCTGTCGTAAACCTGCATCGAGAAAATCATCGCCGCCAGCGCCAGCACGTTCGCCACCAGTGAGGCCAGCATAATATCGCCATAACGCCGCCAGTCTTTCAGCGACAGATTCCAGAACCAGTTCGCCTGATACGGGCGAATATAGTCATCCACGCGCGCGTCGGGGATGGCGCTGAGCGGGCGCAGTAGCGCCAGTTCGACGATTTTATCTTCAATATCCGCGACGTTAAGCGTGGTTTCCAGCCCTTCGTCACCGCTGAACTGAACGCTGATATTGTCGTGGTTATCGCGGCGGGTGATCACGCCAATCTGCTGATTATCGAACACGGCGATCAACGGCAGTCGCCACGGGTTAAGCGAATCGGCGGAAAACTCCACCAGCCGTAACCCCATTCCCAACTGCCGCGCCATATCGGTGAGCAACTCTTCCCGCTTGCTGTCGCGCTCCCAGTTGACGGTTGCGCGCACGTTCTCCTGAGAAAAATCGAGGCGGTAATAACGCGCCACGGCGATCATCGCCTCCAGCCAGGCTTCCACGGACTGGGCATTTTTTTTCATTCTCTACACCACCATCAACTGATGATTCGCCAGCAAAGTGGCAAGGTCGGTATGCACGCCCGTCAGCGTGACCACGTTAGTTGTCGCAAAAGTGCCGCCCGTGCCGTCGCGGTCGATCTGCACGATGGTGTCGCTGCCGCTCTGGGTGACTTTGACAAAATCACCGATATTTCCGGCCTGCGCATCCAGCGTTGCTACGCCGTTGACGTAGCTGGCTTTGCCGTTGCCGGTGTAGCCACTGCCCTGCAACAGCTCGCGAATATCAATGCGATCGGTATCGGCGGTGCCTTCCCATGTCCCTACCGTAAAGCCATTCACCACGTCTGAGCCGTTGCCGCCGGTGGCGTCGCTGGCGTTGAGCAGTTTATAGAGCAAGGTGTCGTGACCGCCGTTGCCGATGTTAAGGGTGTCGTTGCCGCCGCGCCCTTCCAGTTGGTTATCGCCGCTGCTGCCAGTCAGAGTGTCGTTAAAATTCGAGCCGGATATCCCTTCGATATTGGTAAATGTCGAGGTGTTAAAACCGGTAGCCTGCGCGGTGGTGACGCTTAAATTTGCGGTCACACCCACCGTCGAGAGGCGGAAATCAACCACGTCCATGCCGCCGTTCGCAAGCCACGTTCCGGTGCCGGAGCTGTACACCCAGCCGCCGGAACCGTCGTAAGTGTCGGTGCCTGCAGTGGCAAAGAAGGTGTCGTTATAGCCCGTGCCGACGAACTTGCCGTTGTTGCTCGCGGTGCCCGCTTCAGCGCTGAGGTCGTAAGCGTGGGTGGCATCGGTGGCCTGTAAGCCGCCCCAGCTGGTGTTGACCGTCTGGTCGATATTGCTGGCGGTGGTGCCGGTGGATTTGATCAGCACGGCGTTGTAAGTTTCTCCGGCGTTCAGCCCGTAGAAATTGACCAGCGCCGAGGTGTCGTTGACGCCCATACCCGACTGCGGGTTGATGATTTGCGTGGCGACCAGCACTCCCGCCGAGTTGTACAGTTTTACGGTATTGCCGTAATAGACGTTAATGCCGTTAGGATCGGTGATGCGCAGGTGCAGCGAGGTGCCGTAGCTCACCGTGTTGGTGTTGCGAATAAGATAGACGCTGCCCGACTGTTTAGTCACCAGCACATCCACCGCGCCGTCCCAGTCGTAGTCCATTGCCGCCACGCCGCTGGTAGTGCCGCTCTGACTGCTTCCGAGGGCCGATTGTGTCCAGTTGCTGGCGTTGCTGACGTTGGTATAAAGATACGATTGTCCGGTCTGGGCGATACGGGCGATATCCATCAGACCGTCATGGTTCCAGTCCACCGCCACGCTAAACTGGCTGGCATAGGTGGTTGCCGTTGCCCCCACCGCCACCGGACTGCCCAGCACGCCGTTGGTGTTGAATAACAGGGAGCCGTAGTTAGCTCTTCCCTGGCTGGCAGGCAGGAAGAGATCCATATCGCCGTCACCATCGAAATCTGCCCAGGTCATGGAAACGCTGCTGCTCATAGCGCCACTGCCCGCCCCGCTCAGGAAGGTATTGGTGGTGTTCTGCCCCCAGACAAACGTGCCATTCCCCTGGTTGATGAGCGAAGATAGCGTGTAATAGTTGTTCAGGTTGTAGGTGTGCTGAACCAGGTCGATCCTGCCGTCATTATTCAGATCGACGCCGGAACCTTCGTTAAGCGAAAGATACCCCGTCACCGCCCCGCCCACCGTAGCGCTACCGCCGCTGTTCGACGTGGTGGAGTTGCCTACCAGCGTACCTGCGTTGTTCCACAGGAAGGTGTTGGAGTCCGGCCCGCCCGCGTCGCCAATCCAAAAGTCGAGATAGCCGTCGCCCTCTTTATCAAATGCCACAATCGAGCCGTACCACGTCAGCGTGCCGACGGTGACCTGAATAGCGCTGGAAAAGGTGCCGTCGCCGTTATTGGTAAAGCCGTTGATATACCCCGTACCGTAGTCATCACGGGTAATAAACAGATCGCCCGTACCGTTACGGTCGTAATCGGCGATGGAGCTGGTGGCGTAGTTGTTGCCGCTCTGATACAGCGTCAGCGCGGTCTTCGACCAGGTGAGTGGGTCAGTCGATTGCATTACCTGCTGGTTTGCCAGCACCGTCCACATCCCGTGCGAGTCGAGGCCGTAGGTCAGCCCCCAGGCGGTGGTTTTGCTGGTGGTGGTCCAGGTCGGTGTGTAATCAATCGCCGCGTTAACCGTCACCGTGCCGTTGCTAATATTGGCGTTATTGCCGTTGCCCGCCGAGCTTTTTACCTGCGCAGTAACGGTATAGGCGGTCGCGGAAACTGTCAGCGCATCGGTATCCGGCAGTTGCACATACCAGGTGTTGTGCGCCGGATCGACTACCACCGCACCGCCCGGTTCAGAGGTGTAGGTTTTGCCATTGATCACCACTTCAACATACTGCCCGCTGGCGAGTGCCGCCGTGATCACCCCGCTGATAATCGGCGTGGTATCGCGCGTGGTCTGGCTGGTAATTTGCGCCAGCGTGGTCGGAATAGAGGTATCGACCGTCAGGACAAAATCACTGGAGGAGGTGATATTCCCCGCCAGATCCACCACTCGCGCGCTGTAGGTGTAGGCACCGCTCACCAGCCCGCTGTCGCTGTAGGTCCAGTTCAGTGCGCCTACCATCGTTACCGCGCCTAACAGCAGGCCGTTACGGTAGAGGTAAACCACTTCACCGCTGGCAAGCGGGCCGGAGAGCACGCCGTTCAGCAACGGCGTAGTGTCGTCGGTGGCCTGCGAACTGCTTAATGTCCCCTGCCGCTGCCCGACGTCATCAGTGTACGACACAATGGTCGGCGTCGCGGTGGGGTTAATCGTATCGACCACCACCGTTTTCGACACCACCGGACCGGTATTTCCCGCCAGATCCAGCACCCGCACCTGATAAACGTAGCTGCCGTCGGTCAGCGTGCGGCCGTCGGTGTAGGTCCACTGCGTGCCGTTGGTGGTGAGCGTGATCCAGGTCGCGCCGCCGTCGAGGCTAATCTGCGCCACTTCGCCGCTGGCAAGCCCCGCCCCCAGCGAACCGGTCAGCGTGAGCGAGGTATCGCTGGTGATAAAGTCAGTTGCCGAACTCCCCGTGTCGGTGCTGATGCTGGCGATGGTGAGCACCTGCGCCGGGTTCACGGTGTCAATCTGCGCCGACTGGCTGCCGGTTGCGCCAACGTTGCCCGCCAGATCGACCACCCGCACCTGCCAGGTGGTGGTGCCGTTGGTGAGCGTGCGTCCGTCAACGTAACTCCAGTTAAGGCCGTCTGCGGCGACGGTCACGTTCACCCAGGTTGCGCCGTTGTCGGTACTGATTTGCGCGAACTCGTTAGCGCCGAGCGCCGCCCCCAATACGCCGCGCACGGTAAGCGAGGTGTCGCTGGTAATAAAATCGCTGCTGCTGGCTCCGGTGTCATCGCTGATACCGGTAATGGTGATACTTTTCGCCGCTTCCGGGCTGGTGGTGTCGACCACCACATTTTGCGTTGCGGTCTGCCCAACGTTCCCCGCCAGATCCACCACCCGCACCGTGTAGTTCCAGGTGCCGTCGGTCAGTGTGCGACCATCGGCATAGCTCCAGCTGGTGCCGATAACGGTTAACGTGGTCCAGGTGACACCGCCGTCGAGGCTGATTTGCGCCCGTTCATCGGCGGCAAGCGCCGCGCCGAGCGTGCCGCGCACGGTCAGCGTGGTGTCGCGAGTAACAAAATCGCTGCTACTTAACCCGGTGTCATCGCTGATGCCAGCAATGGCGATGGTTTTGCTCGCCAGCGGCGCGGTGGTGTCCACAGTGACTATCTGGCTGGCGGTCGCGCCGATATTTCCGGCGGTGTCGATAACCCGCACCTGATAGTTGTAGTTGCCATCGGTCAGCGTCCGCCCGTCAAGCCAGGTCCAGGTTAAGCCGCTTACTGACAGGTTCTGCCAGGTGGTGCCGCCGTCGATACTGATTTGCGCGAACTCACCAGCAGAAAGCGCCGCGCCCAGCGTGCCGCTCACCGCAAGCGTCGTGTCGCTGGTGACAAAATCGTTAGTGATCAAGCCCGTATCGGTGGTGATCGCGCTAATGGCGATGGTTTTCACCGCTGGGTCTGGCGCGGTGGTGTCGATCACCACATTCTGGCTGTCGGTGGCACCGACGTTGCCCGCTGCGTCAATCACCCGCACCTGATAGAGATAGTTGCCATCGGTCAGCGTGCGGCTGTCGTTATAGCGCCAGGTCGTGCCGGTAACGGTGAGCGTGGTCCAGGTTACGCCGCCGTCGATACTGATTTGCGCCGTCTCGTTACTGGCAAGCGCGGCGGTGAGCGAGCCGTTGACCACCACCGGACTGACGCTGGTGATAAAGTCGCTGGCGCTAAGCCCAGTGTCGGCTTGCAGGGAATCGATATTAATGCCCATCGCCGGGGCGCTGAGATCGACAGTAATGGTGTGATTGCTGCTACCGGTATTGCCAATGGCGTTGCTCACCGAGGCGTTAATCACATAGGCATTGCCGTCCGCCAGCGCGGTTACATCGGCGCTGCCGAGGGTGTAGCTCCAGCTACCGCCCGTTTGCACCGTAGTGGTGTAGGTTTTGCCGTTTAAAGTCAGGGTCAGCGTCTGCCCGATGGGTGCGGTGGTGGTGCCGCTGATCACCAGCGACGAGCCGTGCTCCGCTGCATTCACCACATCATCGCCCGCAAAGGTGTTGATGGTGACGGAGGGGACGTCGCCGTTCAGCGTCACGCCACGGCTGGCGCTGCCGGGGTTTCCGGCCTGATCGCTAACCGTCGCGCTAATGGTGTAGCTGCCGTCGCTTAATCCGGCAAACTGCTGCGCCGGAATAAACACCGACCAGCTTCCGCCGCTGCCGACCGTTGCAGTCCAGCTCTGACCGTTAAAGGTGACGGTCACCGTCTGGCCCACTTCAGCGGTGGTGGTGCCACTGATGGTCTGCCCGGCAAGCTGCTCGGCGTTGTTGATAATATCGTCACCCGCCACCGTGGCGATGGTCACCGTGGGCGCAACGGTATCGACGGTCAGGGCGTGCGTGGTTTGACCGGGATTGCCCGCGCGATCGTTCACGCTGGCGGTAATAGTCTGCGCGCCCTGCCCGAGCGCGGCAAGATCCGCCGCAGGCACGTTAAGCGCCCAGGTGCCATTGGCGGCAACCGTGGCGGTATAGGTTTTGTCGCCAAAGGTGACGGTGACCGTCTGCCCTACTTCCGCGCTGGTCGAGCCGTTAAGGGTTAACGGCTGCTGTTGTTCGGCGGCGTTGAGTCGGTCGTCCGTCGAAACGGTGTTGATGCTGATAACCGGCGCGGTGAGATCCACCGCCACGCTGCGCGAGGCCGTGGCGCTGTTTCCGGCGCTGTCCTGCGCGGAGGCGCTAACCGTGTAGCTGGTGCCATCCGCCAGTGCTGCAACGTCCGCCGCAGGCACGTTCACACTCCAGCTCCCGTTGTTCTGAATGGTAGCGCTGTAGCCTTTGCCGTTAAGCAATACGGTCACTACTGTACCTGCGGCAAAGTTCGTTCCTGTGCCGATCAGGGTCAGCGCACTGCCCGCTTCGGCGGCGTTAATAATATTATCGCCGCTGATGGTGCTGACCGAGAGCGACACTGCCGCCGTGTTTACCTGCACGTTGTGCGTCTGCGTGCTGCTGTTACCTGCGCTATCGGTAATGGTGGCGCTGATGGTCACCGTGCCGTCCGCAAGGCCGGAAATCACGCTGGCAGGCACGCCAACGCTCCAGTTGCCGCTGGCATCGGTGCTGGTGACATACTGCTGCCCGGCGATGGTCACCACCAGGCGGTCGCCCGCCACCGCGCCCGTGGCGGTGCCACTGATAATCTGCGCCTGAGTGTGTTCGACGTTGTTAATCACATCATCGCCCGCCACGGTGTTGAAACTGATGACGGGCGCGGTGGTATCGACGGTCACACCTTTGCTGGCGCTGCCAGGGTTACCCGCCTGATCGCTGACCGTGGCGGTCAGGGTGTAGCCGTTATTGGCAAGCGCGGTTAAGTCGCTGGCGGGCAGCGTTAAGCTCCAGCTGCCGTCTGCCTTCACCGTGGTCTGGTAGTTAGTGCCATTAAGCGTGACGGTGAGCGTCTGCCCGGTTTGCGCCGTGCTGGTGCCGGACACCGTTACGCCCGCCGCCGCTTCGCTGGCATTGATGATGTTATCGCTGGCAATGGTGTTGATGGTGACCGTTGGCGCGGCGCTATCGACGCTGTATTCATGCGTTGCCGTGGCGCTGTTGCCGTTGACGTTAGTCACCCGCACCTGGGCGCTGGCATCGCCGTCACGCAGGGCCGCCATATCCGCCGCCGGAACGGTGGTGCTCCAGCTACCGTTTGCCGCCACCGTGGTGGTGTAGGTTTTACCGCCAAAAGTAATGGTAACGGTTTGCCCCGCTTCGACGCCGGACGTGCTGCCGGAGAGCGTTAGCGCCGCGCCTTTTTCGGCGGCATTAATCACATCATCGCTGGTGATGCTGTTTATGCTGACGGCGACGGTGGTGAGATCAACGGTCAGCGGATGGGTAATGCTGGTTTGCGTTCCGGCACTGTTCGCGCCGCTAACGGTAATATTCAGCGTTCCCGCAGGCCAGTTACTGACATCCGTCGCAGGAACGCCAACGCTCCAGCTACCGTTCGCCAGCACCGTGGCGGCGTAAGTTTGATTATTTATCACTACGGTCAACGCCGTACCTGCGGCAAAGCCGGAGCTGCTGCCGGTGATCACCTGTGCCTGAGCGTGTTCGATGATATTGACCACATCATCGCCCGCAACGGTATCCACCCGCAGACCTGGCAGACTGGCATCGATGGTGATATCGCGCGTGCCGCTACCGGTGTTGCCAACGGCGTTGGTCACCGAGGCATTAACCGTTAACTCACCGTTACCCAGCGCCTGCCAGTCGGCGGCAGGTACGCTCACATTCCAACTTAAATCAGCCTGGACGGTGGCGGTGTAAGTTTTACCGCCCAGTTCAACGGTGACGGTGCTGCCCGCCGCCGCACCGGTTACCTGGCCGCTGATAGTTTGCGCGCTGCCTGCTTCTGCGGCGTTAATAATATCGTCCGTCGTTACCGGATTAATGGTGACGCCCGGTAGCGCGGTATTGACCTGCACGTTATGGCTGGCGGTGCTGCTGTTACCCTGAGCATTGGTGACGCTCGCCGTGACGCTGTAGGTGGCTTCGCCCAGCGCACTGACCGCCGAGGCGGGCACGGTAACGCTCCAGTTGCCGGAGGCGTCAGTGGTGGCGCTGTAGTTTTGTCCGTTCAGCGTAACGGTGATCGCCGTACCCGCAGGCTGATCGCTGGTGCCGGAAAGCGCCAGATCGGATCCTTTTTCCATCGCGTTGATCACATCATCGCCCGCGATGGTGTTGATGCTAATCACTGGCGCGCTGAGGCTGACGGTCACGGTGCGGCTGGCGTCGTCGCTGTTGCCTGCCCGATCGCTGACGCTGGCGGTGATGGTCTGCGCACCGCTACCGAGTGCCGCAACATCCGCCGCTGGAACGCCAACGCTCCAGTTGCCGGAGGCATCCAGGGTGGTGGTGTAGGTTTTGCCGTTGAGCACAACGCTCACCACATCGCCCGCTTCCCCGCCCGTGCTGGTGCCGGAGATCACCAGCGCCTGCGCATGTTCGGCATCGTTGATAATGTCATCGCCCGCCACAGTGTTAATGGTGAGAACCGACGCGGTGGTGTCTACCGCCAGATTATGGCTGGCGCTGCCGGGGTTGCCCGCTTTGTCGTTGACCGTGGCGCTGACGGTGTAATTGCTTGCGCTCAGCGCGCCTAAGGCTGAAGGGGGAACGCTGACGCTCCAGCTACCGTCTGCCTGCACATTACCGCTGTAGGTTGCGCCGTTAAGGGTGACGGTGACCGTCTGCCCGGTTTCGGCGGTGCTGGTGCCGCTGATGGTGAGCGGGCTTCCCGCCTCCGTGGCGTTAAGAATATCGTCGCTGGCAATGGTGTTAATGGTGAGCGTCGGCGCGCTGGCGTCAACGCTGTACGCATGGGTCGCCGAGGCGCTGTTACCGCTCGCGCTGCTAACGCTGGCCTGCACGTTCGCCGCGCCGTCTGGCAGAGTTGCCAGATCTGCCGCCGGAACGTTCACACTCCAGCTTCCGTTGGCGGCGACGCTTGCGGTGTAGGTTTTACCGCCAAAGATGACGGTAACGGTTTGCCCGCTTTCAATCCCGCTGGTGCTGCCGGAAAGGGTCAGACCAGTGCCTTTTTCGGCGGCGTTAATTACGTCGTCGCTGGCAACGGTGTTGATGCTGATTGCCACCGCCGTTAAATCGACGGTGAACGGATGGCTGGCGCTGACCGGATTTCCGGCGCTGCTCTGTCCTGTAACTTCAACGGTTAACGGCCCCGCAGGCCATGCACTGACGCTTGCCGCCGGAATGCCAACGCTCCAGCTCCCGTCTGCCTGTACCGTGGCGGCATAGGCCACACCGTTGATGGCGACCGTCAGCGCTGCGCCTGCATTCAGGCCGCTACTGCCGCCGGTGATTACCAGCGCCTGCCCGTGTTCAATGCTGTTGACAATATCATCGCCCGCCACCGTATCCACGCGCAGCCCTGGCAGGTTAGCGTCAATGGTGATATCCCGCGTGCCGCTGCCGGTATTGCCATTCGCGTTAGTAACTGAGGCTGTAATGGTCAAATCACCATTGCCCAATGCCTGGAGATCGGCTGCCGGAACGGTGACGCTCCAGCTTAAGTTGCTCTGTACCGTGGTGGTGTAAGTGTTGCCGCCCAGCGTGACGGTAACCGTATCGCCAGCGGCGGCGCGAGTCACCACCCCGCTGATGGTTTGATCGTCCCCGGCTTCGGCGGCGTTGATAATATCGTCGCCTGCCACGGTGTCGATGGTGACACCCGGCAGGCCGCTATCGACCAGTAAATTCGCCTGGCTGCTGGCGGTGTTGCCTGCCACACTGGTGGCGCTGGCGCTGACGATATAGTTGGCCTGGCCTAAAGCCGCCAGATCGCTCACCGGCACGGTTAACGTCCAGTTGCCCGCCGCGTCGGTGGTGGCGCTGTAGTTATGACCGTTGAGTGTGACGGTAACCTGTGCGCCGGTCGCCAACCCCGTACTGCTACCGCTAATGGTCAACGGCTGGCCTTTTTCATCGGCGTTCAGGACGTTATCGCCGCTGATGGCGTTAAAGGTAATTGACGGAAGGCCAGTATTGACCGTCACCAGATGCGTAGCGCTGCCGCTGTTTCCGGCGGCATCGGTGACGCTGGCGTTAATTGTCACCGTGCCGTTCGCCAGCGCCGAGACGACGCTTGCCGGAACGCCGACGCTCCAGTTACCGCTGGCATCCAGCACCGTGGTGAAGGTGCTGCTGCCGATAGTCACCGTCACGGTGCTGCCGGTTGCCGCACCCGTGGCGGAGCCGCTGATAATCTGCGCCTGGGCGTGTTCCGTCGCGTTGATCACATCATCGCCCGCCACCGTGTTGATGGTGACAACCGGAACGGAAGTATCCACCGTCAGGTTGTGGTTAACCGAGGCCGGGTTTCCGGCTTTGTCGCTCACCGCCGCGCTAACGGTGTAGTTGCTGGCGGTCAGGGCGCTTACGTCGGCTGGCGGTACGCTGACGCTCCAGCTACCGTCCGTTTGAACCGTGCCAGTATAGTTTTCGCCATTGAGGGTGACGGTCACCGTCTGCCCCGCTTCCGCCGTGCTGCTGCCAGTGATAGTCAGCGCAGCACCCGCTTCGGCGGCGTTAAGAATATCGTCGCCTGCAATAGTGTTAATGGCCACCGTTGGCGCGCTGGCATCGACGCTGTAAGCGTGGGTAGTAGTGGCGTTGTTGCCGTTAACATTGCTGACGCTGGCCTGTGCGCTGGCATCGCCATCACGCAGGGCTGCCATATCTGCCGCCGGAACCGTGGTACTCCAGGAACCGTTAGCCGCGACGCTTGCAGTGTAAGTTTTGCCGCCAAAGGTCACGGTGACCGTTTGTCCGGCTTCGACACCAGAAGTGCTGCCGGTGAGCGTTAACGCCGCGCCTTTTTCAGCAGCGTTAATCACATCATCGGCGGTAATGGCGTTGATGCTGACGGCAATCGCCGAGAGATCGACAGTCACCGGATGCGTAACGCTGACCGAATTTCCGGCTGTGGTGCTACCGCTCGCCGTAATCGTGACCGTCCCCGCAGGCCAGGCGCTGACATCCACCGCCGGAACGCCGACGCTCCATGAGCCATCCGCCAGCACCGCCGCAACATAGGTTTGCCCGTTAATGGTCAGCGTGACGTTACTGCCCGTCGCCAGACCGGAACTGCTGCCGGTAATCACCAGCGCCTGTCCGTGCTCGATGATATTGACCACATCATCGCCCGCCACGGTATCGACCCGCAGACCGGGGAGATTCGCGTCTATGGTGATTTCGCGCGTGCCGTTGCCGGTATTGCCTACGCTGTTCGTTACCGAAGCCGAAATGGTCAGCTCACCGTTGCCCAACGCCTGTAGCGCGGAGGCCGGAACATTAATACTCCAGCTTAAATTCGCCTGCACCGTGGCAGTGTACGTCGCCCCGCCGAGCGTGACGGTTACCGTGTCGCCCGCTGCCGCGCCCGTCACCTGCCCGCTGATGCTCTGGCCCGCGCCCGCTTCGGCAGCGTTAATAATATCGTCGCTCGCGACAACGTTAATGGTGACGCCCGGCAGCGCGGTATTAACCTGCACGTTATGGTTGGCGGAACCGCTGTTGCCATCAGAGTCAGTAGCGGCGGCGGTCACCGTGTAAGTGGCTTCACCGAGGGCGCTCACCCGTGACGCCGGAACGGTCACGCTCCAGTTACCGGATGCATCGGCAGTGGTGGTGTAATTTTGCCCGTTGAGCGTAACGGTTATCTGCGTGCCCGCAGGCTGGTCGCTGGTGCCGGAAATCGCCAGATCCGCGCTTTTCTCCGTGGCATTAATGATGTCGTCGACGGCAATGGTGTTAATGCTAAGTACCGGAGCGCCGAGCGCCACGCTGACACTGTGCGAGGCCGTGCCGCTGTTGCCTGCGGAGTCGGTGACCGTGGCGGTAATGGTCACATCCCCCTGCGCCAGTGCGGAAATCACGCTGGCAGGCACACCGATGCTCCAGTTGCCGTTGGCGTCCAGCACGGTGGTATAGGTAGTCGTGCCAATGGTCACGGAAACCGTGTTACCGGTCGTCGCGCCCGTTGCCGAGCCGCTGATAATCTGCGCCTGAGAATGTTCCGTGGCGTTGATGATGTCATCGCCCGCCACCGTGTTAATGGTGACAACCGGAGCGGCAAGGTCCACCGTCAGATTATGTGTTGCTGAAGCCGGATTTCCGGCTTTGTCGCTGACCGCTGCGCTCACCGTATAGGGGCTGGCAGTGAGGTTAGCTAAATCGCCGGTCGGGACGCTGACGCTCCAGCTTCCGTCTGCCTGCACGTTGCCGCTGTAATTAACGCCGTTAAGTGTCACGGTCACCGTCTGCCCGGCTTCTGCCGTGCTGGTGCCGCTGATGGTCAGCGCCGATCCCGCTTCGGCGGCGTTAAGAATATCGTCCGTGGCGATGGTGTTGATGGTGACGGAGGGTGCAGTGGCATCAACGCTGTATGCATGCGTTGCCTGGGCGCTGTTGCCAGCGACATTGCTGACGCTGGCCTGGACGTTTGCTGCGCCGTCTGGCAAGGTTGCGAGATCGGCGGCTGGGATCGTCAGCCCCCAGCTATTATCCGCGGCAACCGTGGTGGTGTAGCTTTTGCCACCGAAGATAACGGTGATGGTCTGCCCCGCTTCCACGCCGGAGGTGGTGCCGGAGAGCTGCAAATCGCTGCCTTTTTCGGCGGCGTTAATCACATCGTCAGTGGAAAGGGGGTTGATGGTGATCGCCACGGCCGCGAGATCGACCGTGACCGGATGAGTAATGCTGGTTGTGGTTCCGGCAGTGTTAGTGCCAGAGACGGCAATATTGACCGTCCCCGCAGGCCAGTTTGTGACATCTACCGCCGGAACACCGACGCTCCAGGTGCCATCGACGAGTACCGTTGCGCCATAGGTGACGCCGTTGATCACTACCGTCAACGCCGCGCCTGCTGCCAGTCCGCTACTGCTACCGGTGACCACCAGCGCCTGAGTGTGCTCAATGCTGTTAATCACATCATCGCCTGCCACGGTATCGACCCGCAGACCTGGCAGGTTGGCGTCTATCACGATGTCGTGCGTTGCGGTGCCAGTATTACCCACGCCATTAGTCACCGAGGCGCTGATGGTCAGTTCACCGTTGCCCAGCGCCTGCAAAACGTTCGCAGGTACGCTGACGCTCCAGCTTAAATCTGACTGCACGATGGCGGTGTATTGATTGCCGCCAATGGTGACAATCACCGTATTCCCCGCAACCGCCGTTCCCGAGACCTGGCCGCTAATGGTCTGATTAACGGCGATTTCAGCAGCGTTGATAATGTCATCGCCCGCCACGGTATTAATGATTACCCCAGGCAGGAGCGATTCGACCTTCACCGTATGGGTGGTGCTGCCGCTGTTGCCCGCGCTGTCGGTGGCGCTGGCGCTAATCTGGTATACCGCCTCGCCCAGTGCGCCAACCGCCGAAGCGGGCACGGTAACGCTCCAGTTGCCGGTACCGTCGGTGGTGGCGCTGTACGCCAGGCCGTTCAACATCACGGTGACCGTGGTGCCAGTCGCCAGACCGCTGGAGCCGCCGCTGATGGTCAGATCCTGAGTTTTCTCCGCATTATTAATAATATCATCGCCGGAGACGGTATTGATGCTCAGCGTCGGGCCGCTGAGATCAACGGTCACATCGTGAGTCGTGCTGTCGCTGTTGCCCGCGCGATCGCTCAGGCTGGCGGTGATCGTCTGGCTACCGGTTGACAGCGCCGTGACATCCGCCGCCGGAATACCCACGCTCCAGTTACCGGAGGCGTCCAGCGTGGTGGTGTAGTTTTTACCGTTCAGGTTAACCGTGACCACATCACCCGCCGCCGCGCCCGTGCTGGTGCCGCTGACCACCAGCGCCTGCCCGTGTTCGATGGCGTTGATAATGTCATCGCCCGCGACGGTGTTAATGGTGAGATCCGGCGCGGTAACGTCCACCGCCAGCGCGTGATCGGTGCTTGCCGGGTTGCCCGCTTTGTCGCTCACCGTCGCAGTCACGGTATAACTGCTGGCGGTTAATCCGCTTAAATCCGTTGCCGGAACATTCACGCTCCAGGTGCCATCCGCCTGAACGGTGGTCTGGTAAGTGTTGTTATTCAGCGTGACGGTCAGCGTCTGCCCGACCTGTGCCGTGGTGGTGCCGCTGATGGTGATCCCTGCGCCCGCTTCGCTCACGTTAAGGATATCGTCGCTGGCGATGGTGTTGATGGTCACAAGCGGCGCGGTGGCATCAACGCTATACGCGCGATCCGCCTGGGCGCTGTTGCCGTTAATATTACTGACGCTCGCCTGCACGTTGCCCGCGCCGTCCGGCAGCGAAGCAAGATCGGCAGGCGGCACATTCACCGTCCAGCTGCCGTTGGCTTCAACGGTGGTGGTGTAACTTTTGCCGCCAAAGGTGACGGTCACTGTCTGCCCGGCTTCGACACCGCTGGTGCTGCCGCTCACCACCAGCGTTTCGCCTTTCTCCACGGCGTTGATCACATCATCGCCGGAAAGGGTGTTAATGGTGATGGCAACCGCCGCCAGATCGACGGTAACCGGATGGGTAATGGTAGAGGTTGTTCCGGCGCTGTTGGTGCCGCTTACCGTAATATCCACCGTACCCGCAGGCCAGTTGCTGACGTCTGCCGCCGGAATACCGAGGCTCCACGTGCCGTCGGCTAATACCGTCGCGCCATAAGTAACGTTGTTAATCTCGACCGTTAACGCCGTTCCCGCCGTTAATCCGCTGCTGCTGCCGGTGATCACCAGCGCCTGATTGTGCTCAATGCTGTTAATAACATCATCGCCCGCCACGGTATCGACCCGCAGGCCAGGCAGATTGGCGTCGATCGTGATATCGCGCGAGCCGTTGCCGGTATTGCCGACGACGTTGGTCACCGAGGCGTTTACGGTGAGAGAGCCGTTGCCGATGGCCTGAATATCCGCCGCCGGAACGCTGACACTCCAGCTTAAATTAGCCTGCACCGTGGCGGTGTAGGTGTTGCCACCCAGCGTAACAGTAACCGTATCGCCCGCCGCCGCGCCCGTCACCTGGCCGCTGATGGTTTGCGCGTTTCCGGATTCAGCAGCGTTAATAATATCGTCGGTCGCCACCGCGTTAATGGTGACGGCAGGCAAGGCGCTGTTGACCAGCACGTTATGGCTGGCGGAGTTGCTGTTGCCTGCCGTATCGGTGACGTTCGCGGTTACTGTGTAGTTGGCTTCACCCAATGCACTGACAGCCGAGGCTGGCACCGTGGCACTCCAGTTGCCGGAAGCATCTGTGGTAGCGGTGTAATTTTGCCCGTTCAGCGTCACCGTTATCGTGGTGCCTGCGGGTTGATTACTGGTGCCGGTAATTTGCAGATCCGCGCCTTTTTCCGTGGCGTTAATCACGTCATCGCTGGCGATAGTGTTGATGCCAATGGTTGGCGCGGTGAGATTCACGGTGACCGTGCGGCTGGCATCATCGCTGTTGCCTGCCGCGTCGGTAATGGTAGCTGTGATGGTTTGCGGGCCGCTGCCCAGCGCGGTAACGTCTGACAGCGGAACGCCGACGCTCCAGTTGCCGGAAGCGTCCAGCGTGGTGGTATAGGTTTTACTGTTTAACGTAACGGTGATGACATCGCCCGCTTCGCCGCCAGCGCTGGAACCGGAGATTACCAGCGCCTGCCCGTGTTCGGCGGCGTTAATAATGTCATCGCCGGAGACGGTGTTGATGGTTAATACGGGAACGGTGAGATCCACCGCCAGCCCATGAGTGGCGGTTGCCGGGTTACCCGCTTTATCGCTTACCGAGGCGCTGACCGTGTACTGGCTGGCGGTCAGATTGCTGAGATCCGCCGTCGGCACGCTGACGCTCCAGCTCCCGTCCGCCAGGACGGTGCCGGTGTAAGTCACGCCATTAAGCGTGACAGTTACCGTCTGCCCCGCTTCGGCGGTGCTACTGCCGCTGATGGTTAGCGGATTGCCCGCCTCGGCGGCGTTCAGAATATCGTCAGTGGCGATGGTGTTAATGGCAAGCGTCGGTGCCGTGGCATCGACGCTGTAGGCGTGGGTCGCCGAAGCCGTGTTGCCGTTAACGTTACTGACGCTGGCCTGCACCGAGGCGTCGCCGTCGCGTAACGCGCTGAGATCGGCGGCAGGCACGATGGTTGTCCAGCTACCATCGCCCGCTACGGTGGCGGTGTAGGTTTTGCCGCCAAAGGTAACGGTGACCGTTTGCCCCAGCTCCACGCCGGAGGTGCTGCCGGAAAGGGTTAAATCGGCCCCTTTTTCGGCGGCGTTAATCACATCGTCGCCGGAAACGGTGTTAATGGAGATCGCCACCGCCGCCAGATCGACGGTGACCGGATGGGTGATAGTCGTAGTCGTTTCTGCAGTGTTAGTGCCGCTTACAATGATATTCACTGTACCCGCAGGCCAGTTGCCCACGTCTGCTGCCGGAACGCCAAGGCTCCATGTGCCATCGGCTAATACTGTCGCGCCATAGGTGACGTTATTGATCACCACCGTCAGCGCCGCGCCCGCCGCCAGCCCGCTGCTGCTACCGGTTATCACCAGCGCCTGACCGTGTTCGATGCTGTTAACCACATCATCGCCCGCCACGGTATCGACGCGCAGACCCGGCAGGTTGGCGTCTATCACAATATCGCGCGAACCGCTGCCAGTATTGCCAACACCGTTGGTTACCGAGGCATTAACCGTGAGATCGCCATTACCGATGGCCTGAATATCCGCCGCCGGAACGTCCACGCTCCAGCTTAAATTCCCCTGCACGGTAGCGGTGTAAGTTTTCCCGCCTAGCGTTACGGTAACCGTATCGCCCGCCGCCGCACCCGTCACCTGGCCGCTGATGGTCTGCGCCACGCCCGATTCCGCAGCGTTGATAATATCGTCGCTCGCCACCGGATTAAGGGTGACGCCAGGCAGCGCGGTATTGACCTGCACGTTATGGCTGGCGGAATTGCTGTTGCCCGCGCTGTCGGTGACGTTCGCCGTCACCGTGTAGCTGGCTTCGCCCAGCGCACCGACAGCGGAAGCAGGCACCGTGGTGCTCCAGTTGCCGGAAGCATCTGTGGTGGCAGTGTAATTTTGCCCGTTCAGCGTAACCGTAATTGTGGTGCCCGATGGCTGATTGCTGGTGCCGGAAATTTGCAGATCCGCGCCTTTTTCGGTGGCGTTAATCACGTCATCGGTGGCGATGGTGTTAATGCCAATGGTCGGTGCGGTAAGGTTAACGGTGACCGTGTGCGTCTCACTATCGCTGTTACCGGCGGCATCGGTAACGGTCGCAGTCACGGTTTGCGGGCCGCTACCCAGCGCGGTGACATCCGCCGCCGGAACGCCGACGCTCCAGTTGCCAGAAGCATCCAGCGTCGTGGTGTAGGTTTTATTGTTTAGCGTGACGCTAACGACATCCCCCGCTTCTCCGCCAGTGCTGGAACCGGAAATCACCAGTGCCTGCCCGTGTTCGGCGGCGTTAATAATATCGTCGCCCGCAATGGTGTTGATGGTAAGTACCGGAACGGTGAGATCCACCGCCAGATTATGCGTGGTGCTCGCCGGGTTGCCCGCTTTGTCATTGACCGTGGCGGTCAGGGTGTGGCTGCCATCGGTCAATGCCTCAAGATCTGCCGCCGGAATATTGATGCTCCAGCTGCCGTCCGCCTGCACCGTTGCCTGATAGGTCTGCACGGTCGGGCTATTGAGCGTTACCGTAACAATCTGCCCCGCTTCAGCGGTGGTGCTGCCGCTCACCGTCACACCCGCATCGGCTTCGCTGGCGTTGACGATATTGTCGCTGGCGACGGTATTGATAATGATGGTCGGGGCACTGCTGTCGACGCTGTAGTTATGCACCGCCGAGGCGCTATTGCCGTTAATATTGCTGACGCTGGCCTGCGCGGAGGCGCTGCCATCGGTTAATAACGCTAAATCGGCAGCGGAAACGGTGGCACTCCAGCTACCATCGCTCGCCACGCTGGCAGTGTAATTTTTCCCGCCAAAGGTGACGGTGACCGTTTGCCCGGCTTCTACATTCGTGGTGGTGCCGGAAAGCGTTAAATCAGCGCCTTTTTCTGCGCCGTTAATCACATCGTCCGTGGCGATAGTGTTGATGGTGATAGCCGCCGGAGTGAGATCCACCGTTACCGGATGCGTAATGCTTATCGGATTTCCGGCGCTACTTTCCCCGGATACAGCAATAGACACCGTCCCCGCAGGCCAGGCGCTAACCTGCGCCGCCGTGACGCCCACGCTCCAGCTACCATCGGCCTGCACCGCAGTGATGTATTCCACATTGTTAATCGTAACGGTAAGCAGCGTGCCTTCAGCCAGCCCCGAGCTGCTGCCGGTAATCACCAGCGCCTGCCCATGCTCGATGATATTGACCACATCATCGCCCGCCACCGTATCGACCCGCAGACCGGGCAGATTGGCGTCGATGGTGATATCCCGCGAGCCGCTGCCGGTGTTGCCGTTTTGATTGGTGACCGAGGCGCTCACCGTTAAATCGCCATTACCCAGCGCCTGAATATCTGCCGCCGGAACGCTCACGCTCCAGGTGAGATTGCTGCCCACCGTCGCCGTATAAGTATTACCGCCCAACGTAATAGTTACTGTGTCGCCATCTTCCGCGCCAGTAACCTGCCCGCTGATGGTTTGCGCGACGCCTGCTTCGGCGGCGTTAATAATATCGTCGGTTGCCACCGGGTTAATGGTCACGCCGGGCAGCGCGCTGTCAACCAGCACGTTATGGCTGGCGGTGTTGCTGTTGCCGATACTGCTGGTTACCGCCGCCGTTACCGTGTAGTTGGCCTGGCCCAGTGCGGTTACCGCCGATGCCGGAACGGTGACGCTCCAGTTGCCGGAGGCGTCGGTCGTGGTGGTGTAATTTTGCCCGTTCAGCGTTACGGTGATGGCGGTATTAACAGGCTGATCGCTGGTGCCGGTGATCTGGAGATCGGCTCATTTTTCGCTGGCGTTGATCACATCATCGCCCGCAATGCTGTTAATGCCGATAAGGGGCGCTGCGGTATTGACCGTGACGGTCAATGACTGGCTGCCGCTGTTTCCTGCGCGGTCGGTTACCGAGACGCTGACAGGATAACTGCCGTCCACCAGTCCGCTGACAACGGAAGCCGGAACACCCAGACTCCAGTTGCCGGAACCATCCACCACCGTGGTGTAATCGGAATTATTTAACGTAACGGTGACAATATCGCCCGCCTGCGCGCCAGTAACCGTGCCACTGATGATTTGCGCCTGGGTGTGTTCCGGCGTGTTGATGACGTTATCGGTCGCCACCGGATTAATGGTCACCACCGGCGGCGTGGCATCGACCAGCGCCACCCGTGAAACGCTGGTCGGGTTACCGGCGACATCGTTCACGCTGGCGGTGACCGTGGCGTTGCCGTCAGCCAGTGCGTCAACATTGGTGGCGGGAACGGTCACGCTCCAGGTGCCGTCGGACTGCACGACGCCCTGATAGGTCTGCCCATTCAACGTAACGGTCACCGTCTGCCCCGGCTGGGCGTCAGTGGTGCCGGTGATGGGAAGATCCTGCCCGCTTTCGGCGGCGTTGATGATGTTATCAGCGGTCAGTGGATCGATGCTCAACGTCGGGGCCTGGCTGTCGACGGTAATGGTGCGGGAGGTGTTGCCGGTATTGCCGCTGAGATCCGTCACAGAAGCGGTAATCGCCACCGCGCCGTCAGGCAGATTTCCCATCGCGGCGGCAGGTACCGTCAGACTCCAGGAGCCATCAGCCTGCACGGTAGTAGTAAAACTCTGTCCAGCCAGGGTTACTGTGACGGTTTGTCCTGTCTCGGCCTGTTGAGTGCTACCGGTAAGGGTCAGTGGCGCACCTTTTTCTGCGCCACTGATAATGTCATCGCCGGAGACGGTGTTAATGGTGATTAACGGAGAGACACCGACCAGCGTGATTGCTCGAGACGCCGCGCCGGTATTTCCTGCAGTATCTGTCACGGTGACGAAAATCGTATTGGCTCCGCGATCCAGCGTGCGGGTTACCGCCAGGTCCAGCGCCACATTCCAGCTGCCATCTGCCAGCACAATGCCCGTCAGGACATGAGTGCCCAATTTCACCGTTACCGTATCGCCAGGAGAAGCACCGCTGACTTGTCCGGAGATGATCTGCGCGACGGCCTGCTCGGCATTATTAAGAATATCGTCGCCCGCCACGGTGTTAACGCTGACCACGGGTGCTGAGGTGTCTACCGTGAAATTCGCGCTGTTGCTGGTGGTGTTTCCTGCCCGATCGCTGACACTGGCATTGACAGCGTAGTTCCCCTCCGCCAGTGCCTGTACCTCCGTGGCAGGCAGCGTCACTTGCCAGGTTCCGTCGCTACCGACGGTTACTGAATGGCTTTTCCCGTTGACGGTCAGGGTTACGGTTTGCCCCGCTTCTGCATTCGAAGTGCCGCTCAGTACCAGCGCGGCGTTATGTTCCGCAGCACTGACGATGTTGTCCTGAGCGATAGTGTTGATGGCAAGCGTTGGCGGTTGGGTATCGACCGTTAAAAGCTGCGCGCCGGTGACCGTATTGCCTGTGGCGTCTTTCCCGCTGACCAGCACTGCCTGATTCCCTTCGCCTAACGCCTGCGCATCGGCGGTCGGTACCTGCACGCTCCAGGCACCGTTAGCGCCTACGCTGGTGGTGTAGGTTTTGCCGTTTAGCGTAACGGTGAGTTCTGTTCCCTGTGCCAGATGACTACTGGTGCCAGAAAGCGTAAACCCGGCGGCCTGTTCGCTGGCGTTAATAATGTTATCGCCTGCGGTGGTGGCAACCTGCACGCTGGCCTGACTATTGTCGATGGTTAACGTTATCGAACCGGCGTCAGTGATGGTACTGCCGACAATTTGCACCACTGACCAGGTATGTTCACCTGCACTTTGCGTGGGTAACGAGACACTCCAGTGACCGTTGTTGTCTACCTGAGTACTGGCAATAGTATTGCCGTTACTGTCTTTAATCTGAATAGTCGCCCCCGCCTGCCCGCTGCCGCTAAAGGTTGGCGTGGTGTCATCGGTGATGTCATTGGTGGCGAGAATGCCGCGCTGATCGCCCTGATTATCGGTAACTAAAAATGATGGTGTGGCGTTGCCAGGCTCAGCGGGTGGCGTAGGGTTATTAATCACTTCCGTTTTCGAGTCGCCATCACCACCGCTTGCCAGCAGTGCACCAAGCGCACCACCACCTACCGCCGCCCCCGCCAGCCAACCCCACGGGAAGGCGCTGGTCTGAGCAACGGTATCAAGAAATGGCGCAATGCTTTCAATCGCAGTGGTCTGGGCAGTCAGTTCTACGGGGGCTAAACCACCCGCAGCAGTATCGGCAAAGGTGACATGGGTTAGCTGTTGCCCATCGGCAAACACCAGTTCCGATTGTTCAGCGGTATTCGCCGCTTGCAGGAAATAACCGTTGCAACGGATCACCGTGCCGTCCTGCATATAGATCAGCAGGTCATTTCCTTCACGGACGTAACGCGAAACGGCAGAGGCCTGAGCATGAACCTGCACCACGGAAGGCTCATAAATAACAACCGTGACGTCGCCAGGATTAATCAGCGTTTGTTTGACGGATGTTTTACGCGAAATAACATCAATAATCAGGCTCATAATGGCATTCCTGATAAATGGCGCATATCCTTAGCGAGTCCATTTATCTAAATAAGACAAAGGTAATCACTTAACAACGAGGCATACCTGATATTAATAATGGCAGGATTATTTCAAGTCGGGTAAGTCGTTGTATAAGCCCTGTTTAATTCCCGCTAATGGAATAAGGTTATTCACCGCAGCGGCATAATTTACGGCGGCGACCCAGCCATCATAATTGGCATTTATTTCAGCCGATTGCGCCTGAAAGACATCTTGCTCGACGGTTAATAGATCATTCAGACTGCGTTTGCCCAATTTATATTCATTTTGGTACACATCTCGCGTTTTGTGCGCACTTTCGGATTGTGCTAAACCGGCTTCTTCGCGACCCCGTGCGCCTGTCCAGTTGGCATATGCCACAGACGCTCGTTGCAGCACATCCAGTTTTGCCTGTTCGACCTGCGAGGCAGAGATTTTTTGTTGCCCTTCAGCCTGTTGCACCTGGGCTGAAACTGCGCCGCCCTGATACAGCGGCGCGTTAACGTTCAGTTGTAACTGATCGTCCCAATACGAGCGGTCACTGGTCTGGTAGCGCGTTTTGCCCCCCTGAATACTGAGCGTTGGCCAGTATTGCGCTTTCGTTTTTTCCACGCCGTACTGTGCTGACTGGCGTAAGTTTTCTGCCGCCAGCACCAGCGGGATGGACTGGTAATCAATATTTTTCAGCGATACCGGCTGCTCGGCTAATTCAGCAGGTGGCGCGGCTATCGCCTCCGGCTGTACGCCAGTGAGCACCGCCAGTTGCGCTTTGGCGCTTGCCATCTGCGCCTGATATTGCTCCAGCGTTGAGCGCATTCCGGCAATGCGCGTCTGGGCTTGTAATTCATCCGACGATGAGTTCAGGCCAGCATTAGCGCGCAATGCCGCCATGTTGTAGACGTTTTCCAGCGAGTGAATATTGCGTTGAGCCGCATCGCACAAAGCCTGATAACGACTGACTTCCATATAGGCAGTCGCCGTTTTCTCTGCAACATCGGTTAATGTTGCCATCAATTTAAAGCGGTAGCTGTCACGGGCGGCAGTTTGCAGTTTGATATCGTTGTTAGTTTTACCAAAGTCATACACCAGCTGTGTCAGGGTTATGCCATACGAAACGTTGTTATCAAGCCTGCCACTGGAGTCCGTTTGTCGGGACGGTCCCGCATTGCCGGTTAATCCAACGTGCGGATACCAGGCACTTTTGGCTTCATCAATTTGCGCTTCGCCAATGCCTATCTGCGCCGCCTGTTGAGTGACGTCGGGATTTCGCGCAAAGGCGCGTAATATACTTTCCTGTAAAGATAATTGGGCAACTGGCGTTACCGCTGGGGCATTCGCCCATTGTGGCAGCGGTGCAGCAATTGCAGCTTCTCCCATCACCATAAAACTTATAAAAAAATAAGTCCATTATTTTTACGGTTTTTAAACTGGAATCGCGCCATAGATAAGTCACTTCCTTCCAGGTCATTATTTTAACTGGTTTTTATAACCAATCTCATTTTATTAAGAAGGGTAATAACTTGTGCATCTCTTTTGTTGATCATTGATATGGGCAAAGAAATGCAGCTAAAAAGCTTATACGTTATTTATTTAGAATACACTACGACTATTAGATTACCATCATACACATTAAGAATAATCCACGGTAATAAGTGATTAGCATCACAGATTTATCGCGTATATATCATTTTTTTGTGACTTATTTATTAAAGGAATAAGAAAGGTAATTTGAATTAAAGACAAAGGCGCAGTACAGGCAGTACTGCGCGCAGAGAGGTGTTATACGGTTTTATTGCGCTTCATGACCATTGCCACAATAAGGCTGAGTAAGATTGCACCAATAATCCATATCAACGCACGGCTGCCCTGGGACCACAGGCTGTAGATAAAGCCAACGATCACCAACAACATCACCAACGTACCTACGATAAGAATCGGCAACGAGGCGTGAATATCATGACGCAGGCGGATCGCCACCACAAACACCGCCAGATAGCAGATCAAAAAGGTGGCACTGGCAACGCTGGCGAGTGAGCCTAAATTTAGTGCCGCCGTCATCAGCATAATCAACACCACGACAATGATGTTGCCCCAGGTACTCTGCCGCCACAGGGATTTATTCATTAGCTTCGGCAGTTCGCGTTCGCTGCCCATGTTGTCCATGATGTTAAACACGGCGAACAGGTTCGCGTTGATGGCTGAAGCCGTCGCCAGTAAAGCGCCGATGACGACGATCACATAACCCACATGCCCGAGCAGCGGAGAAGCTGCCTGCGCTACGGCGGTATCGGCATATTTTTCTAACTCTAATGCCGATACATCGCTAAGCAAAACCAGCGCCAGCGAGATATAAAGCAACGTGGTAACGCCAATCGCCACCAGAAACGCCCGTGGCATAATGACCTGCGGATCTTTCACTTTATCCGCCGCGTTCGCCATCATGCCAAAGCCCGCATAGGCAAGGAAGGTTATCCCGATACAGGAGAAGAACGCACCGGAGCTGGGGGGCGCAGAGACAGAAATATGCGCCGGTTGCAGCGACCAGACACCTGCAATGATCAGCAATAACAGGATCATCATTTTAATGCCGACGAGGATCACTTCCAGCCGCCCTACCGCATGGTTGCTTAAGGAGTTGAAAAGCGTCATCACCGCAATGATCCCCAACGCGTAGAGCAATATAAGGTGCTCCTCCTGACTGCCTTCATGCAAAAACTGCACGGCATAAGCGCCAAAAGCACGGGCGACCATGGCGATGCTCACCGCCAGCGTCAACAGGTACAATAACGAGAGTGCCAGCGAAAAGACGCCGTTGCCTAATCCGCGACGAAAGAAGTCGATAATACCGCCATTGCTGGGATAGCTCGCCCCCAGGCGCGCATAGGCATAACCGGAAAACATCGCCACAATACCGCCAAAAGCAAAGGCGACCCAGGTCGAGGCTTCCATTAGCAACGCAGCCTGCCCCAGCAGCGCGAAGATCCCCGCCCCCACCATTGCCCCAATGCCGATGGAAACGACGTTCCATAAACCGAGGGGTTTGTTACCGTTATTACCTTCCGTGTTCATCATGATCAGCCCTTAAACACGTTATAGCCGAGTTGCTTAGCGACCGATGCCACCATTTTTTGACCGCGAACACTGTTGCCTTCTTCGTCCAGCGGTGGTGAGAACGCGGCAATTCCCATCACGCCAGGGACGACCGCCAGAATACCGCCACCTACACCGCTTTTGCCCGGTAAACCAACGCGATACGCCCAGTCACCGGAGCGACCATACAGCCCTTCCATCATCATTTCAGCCAGAATGTACGGCACGTTGTCGGCCTGAAGAACGCGTTTATGCGTCAGCGGATTCACACCACCCGCCGCCAGCGTCGCGCCAAGCGTTGCCAGTTCAACAGTATTGATGAGCGTGGAGCACTGACGGGTGTACACGTCACAGGCTTCCATTGCATCACAATAGAGATATCCGGCGGAGTACAGCAGCCAGGCAATGGCCCGGTTATGGAAGTTGGTTGTTTGTTCCGACTGGTTTACTTCGTCAGAGAGCGCTACCTGCTCACCAGCCAGTTGTTGTTGGATATGTAAAATTCGCTGCCAGCGTTGTTCGGCATTTTCAGCGTTAATCAGGCTGGTGGTGGCAATAGCGCCAGCATTTACCAGTGGCGACAGCGGTTTGCCGCCATGCAACTCTAAGGCGATAACTGAGTTAAAGGGCAATCCGGTCGGGTCAGCGCCAACTTTGTCCTGTACCGCCTGCGGGCCGACATCTTCTAACGCAAGGGCTAACGTACAGACTTTCGAGATGGATTCCAGCGCAAAGCGGTAATCACTATCACCCGCGCGATAGATGTTGCCATCGCAGGTCACAATAGCCACTGCTGCCAGTTGACCAGGTACATTCGCCAGAAAGGGAATGTAGTCGGCATTTTGTCCGCCGTTAAGTGAGTGAAATTGGGTGTAAGCCTGATCCACTGCCTGCTGTAATTTGTTTGCATCTAACATCTTTTGTTAACTCCTTTTTATAGATGCGGGAGGTAATTCCTCACCCCGGTGCCGATTTTCAGGCATCCTGATTTAACTTAGCACCCGCAACTTAACTACAGGAAAACAAAGAGATAAATGTCTAATCCTGATGCAAATCGAGCCGATTTTTTAATCTTTACGGACTTTTACCCGCCTGGTTTATTAATTTCTTGACCTTCCCCTTGCTGGAAGGTTTAACCTTTATCACAGCCAGTCAAAACTGTCTTAAAAGGAGTGTTTTATGTCACAAACTATCGACCTGACCCTGGACGGCCTGTCCTGCGGTCACTGCGTTAAACGCGTGAAAGAAAGTCTCGAACAGCGCCCGGATGTTGAGCAGGCGGATGTGTCTGTCACTGAAGCGCACGTTACCGGGACTGCCAGTGCAGAACAGCTGATCGAAACCATCAAACAAGCGGGTTATGACGCATCTGTAAGCCACCCAAAGGCTAAACCGCTGGCGGAGTCATCAATCCCGTCGGAAGCACTGACAGCGGTTTCTGAGGCGCTTCCGGCAGCGACCGCCGATGACGATGACAGCCAGCAGTTGCTGCTGAGCGGCATGAGCTGCGCCAGCTGTGTCACCCGCGTACAAAATGCGCTGCAAAGCGTACCGGGCGTCACTCAGGCACGGGTAAACCTGGCGGAGCGTACTGCGCTGGTGATGGGCAGTGCCTCCCCACAAGATTTAGTGCAGGCGGTGGAAAAAGCGGGCTACGGCGCGGAAGCGATTGAAGATGACGCTAAACGCCGCGAGCGCCAGCAAGAAACCGCCGTCGCTACGATGAAGCGCTTCCGCTGGCAGGCGATTGTCGCACTGGCGGTGGGTATCCCGGTGATGGTCTGGGGGATGATCGGCGATAACATGATGGTCACCGCCGACAACCGCAGCCTGTGGTTGGTTATCGGCCTGATAACCCTGGCGGTAATGGTTTTCGCCGGCGGGCATTTTTACCGCAGCGCATGGAAAAGCCTGCTGAACGGTGCAGCGACGATGGATACGCTGGTGGCGCTGGGTACTGGCGTGGCGTGGCTCTATTCGATGAGCGTCAACCTGTGGCCGCAGTGGTTCCCGATGGAAGCGCGACATCTTTATTACGAAGCCAGCGCGATGATTATCGGTCTGATCAATCTCGGTCATATGCTGGAAGCGCGCGCACGTCAGCGTTCTTCAAAGGCGCTGGAGAAATTACTCGATTTAACCCCACCGACGGCGCGCCTGGTAACTGACGAAGGTGAAAAAAGCGTGCCGCTGGCGGAAGTGCAGCCAGGTATGTTGCTGCGCCTGACGACCGGCGATCGCGTGCCGGTAGATGGCGAGATTACCCAGGGCGAAGCGTGGCTGGATGAAGCGATGCTGACGGGCGAACCAATCCCGCAGCAAAAAGGCGAAGGCGATAGCGTCCATGCCGGGACAGTGGTACAGGACGGCAGTGTGCTGTTTCGTGCCAGTGCGGTCGGCAGCCATACTACGCTGTCACGAATCATTCGCATGGTGCGCCAGGCCCAGAGCAGCAAGCCTGAAATCGGCCAACTGGCGGATAAAATCTCCGCTGTGTTTGTGCCGGTGGTGGTAGTCATTGCGCTGATCAGTGCGGCAATCTGGTATTTCTTTGGTCCGGCACCGCAGATTGTCTATACCCTGGTGATTGCCACCACGGTGCTGATTATCGCCTGTCCGTGTGCGCTGGGACTGGCGACGCCGATGTCGATTATTTCGGGCGTCGGGCGGGCGGCTGAGTTTGGTGTGCTGGTGCGGGACGCCGACGCTCTGCAACGCGCCAGTACGCTCGACACCGTAGTGTTCGATAAAACCGGGACGCTGACCGAAGGTAAACCGCAGGTTGTCGCAGTAAAAACGTTTGCTGATGTTGATGAAGCGCAGGCATTGCGTCTGGCGGCGGCGCTGGAGCAAGGTTCCAGCCACCCGCTGGCACGGGCGATCCTCGATAAAGCAGGTGATATGCAGCTACCGCAGGTCAACGGTTTCCGCACATTGCGCGGGCTGGGTGTGAGCGGTGAAGCTGAAGGTCATGCGGTATTGCTGGGCAATCAGGCGCTGTTAAATGACCAGCAAGTTGATACTAAAGCGATTGAGGCAGATATTTCAGCTCAGGCATCGCAAGGGGCAACGCCTGTGCTGCTGGCGGTTGACGGGAAAGCGGTAGCCCTGCTGGCTGTACGCGATCCATTGCGTAGTGATAGCGTGGCGGCGCTGCAACGCCTGCATAAAGCGGGATATCGTCTGGTGATGCTAACCGGGGATAACCCAACCACCGCCAATGCGATCGCCAAAGAAGCAGGGATTGATGAGGTGATAGCCGGGGTGCTACCGGACGGTAAAGCCGAAGCGATCAAACGTCTGCAAAGTGAAGGACGTCAGGTGGCAATGGTGGGCGACGGCATTAACGACGCGCCAGCGCTGGCTCAGGCGGATGTCGGTATTGCGATGGGTGGCGGCAGTGATGTTGCCATTGAAACCGCGGCGATTACCCTGATGCGCCATAGCCTGATGGGTGTTGCAGATGCGCTCGCGATTTCCCGCGCAACGCTGCGCAATATGAAGCAGAACCTGCTCGGTGCGTTTATCTACAACAGCATTGGTATTCCGGTCGCCGCCGGTATTTTGTGGCCGTTCACTGGAACACTGCTTAACCCGGTGGTTGCCGGAGCGGCAATGGCGCTCTCGTCGATTACCGTAGTGAGTAACGCCAACCGATTGCTGCGGTTTAAACCGAAGGAATGATTGGTATTTACTTAATGCGTTTGTGAGATCCAGTTCTTGTTGCGCTCCTTTTATGAGTAATGCCATATAAAGTGACTGGCGCAGGGAGCGCGCAGGGGGCGGCCAATCGCCGCCGCCCCCTGCACCCCCGGGCTCTGGCGAACAAAATCGCCGCTGCGCGGTACCCTCAGCTTATCCCTTGCGGCTACCGGGTCGGGCGCGAGGTAACATCCCTGTAAAACGCGCCCTCAGCCCACATCCATGTGGGCTGCCCCGGCCTTCAGGGAACGCCTCGGCGATTTTGACGCCACCAACACCGGTGCAGTCTTTCGTTTCAAAGCAAAAACAATTTTTCGATCATATTTAAGCTACCACTGAACAAGCCTCATAACTCCATTTGCGCCATCCCTCCCCGCGCGCTAGCATGATATTTCACAAAGGGAGGTCGTATGGATCTGTTGTACCGGGTAAAAACGCTTTGGGCCGCGCTGCGCGGTAATCATTACACCTGGCCTGCTATCGATATCTCTCTTCCCGGCAATCGCCATTTTCATCTGATTGGCAGTATTCATATGGGCAGCCACGATATGGCTCCCCTGCCCACCCGTTTGCTCAAAAAGCTCAAAAACGCCGATGCGCTGATCGTCGAGGCGGATGTTTCCACCAGCGATACGCCTTTTGCTAATTTGCCTGCCTGCGAGGCGCTGGAAGAGCGCATTAGCGAGGAGCAACTCCAAAACCTGCAGCACATTAGCCAGGAGATGGGCATTTCTCCCTCACTCTTTTCTACCCAACCGCTGTGGCAAATCGCGATGGTTCTTCAGGCGACGCAGGCACAAAAACTGGGGCTGCGGGCAGAATACGGTATCGATTACCAGCTATTGCAGGCGGCGAAGCAACAACATAAACCCGTGATTGAACTGGAAGGGGCTGAAAACCAGATTGCCATGTTGCTCCAGCTCCCTGACAACGGACTGGCACTGCTGGACGATACGCTGACCCACTGGCACACCAATGCACGGTTGCTGCAACAAATGATGAGCTGGTGGCTGAATGCGCCGCCGCAAAATAATGAAATAACGCTGCCTAATACGTTCAGTCAATCGCTGTACGATGTGCTGATGCATCAGCGAAATCTCGCCTGGCGGGACAAATTATGCGCCATGCCGCCGGGGCGCTATGTGGTCGCAGTCGGTGCACTACACCTGTATGGAGAAGGGAATTTGCCGCAGATGTTGCGCTAAAAAAATGGCCAATATCGCTATTGGCCCGTCAAAGAGGAATTTCATATTTTTATTATTATGCCGTCACTTTAAGCGACGGTGTAACTCGATTGTCGCTCAATCTCACCATCCTGCCAATACTCTTAGGCAAGATGACTCTTTTTTTTGGACCGCCATCAGGCGTATGCTTGCTTCGTTTTTTTGTTTAAGGCAGGAAAATTACCATGACACCCGCAGTTAAATTACTCGAAAAAAACAAGATTTCGTTTCAAATCCATACCTACGAGCACGATCCGGCTGAAACCAATTTTGGCGATGAAGTCGTCAAAAAATTAGGTTTGAATCCGGATCAGGTCTACAAAACGCTGCTGGTGGCAGTGAACGGTGATATGAAACACCTTGCCGTGGCCGTTACGCCGGTTGCAGGTCAACTGGATCTTAAAAAAGTAGCAAAAGCGCTGGGTGCCAAGAAAGTTGAGATGGCCGATCCGATGGTTGCGCAGCGTTCGACGGGATATCTGGTTGGGGGGATTAGCCCACTGGGGCAGAAAAAACGTCTGCCAACGATTATCGACGCCCCCGCACAAGAATTTGCCACTATTTATGTTTCCGGCGGCAAGCGCGGGCTGGATATCGAACTGGCGGCAGGCGATCTGGCAAAGATCCTCGATGCCAAATTTGCTGATATCGCCCGCCGCGATTAAGCATTGTGCCGGATGCAAATATCCGGCACTTTCGGATTACTGCCAGCTCACCTCACCTTTCGGTTCATAAACACTCACATCCAGCGGCGAGCTCTTCTGGATATACGCTTTCAGCACTTCGGCATCAATAAAGCCGGTATTCACATAGCCCGGTTTGTTATCAAGGCGCGGATAGCCATCACCGCCGGTGGCATTGAAGTTTAATGTCGCCATACGATAAGTTTTCGCCGGATCGACCGGTTCGCCTTTGATTTTAAGGTCGTCCAGTTTGCCGCCTTTCGCCACAAAGCTAACGTTAGCAAATTGCGGGTAGGCACCTGAATCTGGCTTCATCTGCGCAACGGCGGTCAGGTAATCAATCACCTCTTTCCCGGTCATGTCGGCATACACCACCACATTGCCGAATGGCTGCACTTTCAGCACGTTTTTATAGCTGATATCGCCTGCTTCGATAGAATCACGAATTCCGCCTCCACTCATCACCGCAAAGTCGGCACCAGTGCGATCCATTTGTGCTGCCAGAATTAACCGCCCCATATTGGTCTGTACAAAACGCACTTTGTCACGATCGCCTTCCAGACGACCATTGGTTTCGCCTATTTTCACTTCCAGCTGCGCTTTGCCTTTGTTCTGGAACGGCGATAACAGCGAGATCATTTGCTGGTTTTCAGCGATTTCAGGGGTGTACAGCACGCGCTCGCTTTTCCCGTCTTCCCAGGTCACTTTCTTCTTCAGGTTCACCGGAATCAGCTGGTAGTTAACCATTTTCATTTCGCCATTACGAAACTCAAAATCAGCCCGTCCCACGTATTTGCCCCACTCATGCGCCTGCACAATCCAGATGCCGTTTTGTTGATCTGGTTTGCATGGCGTACCCGGCACGTAATCGACCTGTTTTTTGTTTTCTGCCGCCATGCAGACCGGATCTTGCGAGTGACCACCGACGATCATCGCCAGCGATCCGGCAGGCAGCGCGCGCGCCATCTCCACATCGCCCGGTGCGTTAGAGCCGTGATCACCATTGTCGTAATGCCCCATATGGGTCGCCGCGATAATAATGTCTGGCTTTTCTGTCTGTTGCAGCTCCTGAATCACCAGCTTCGCTTCATCGGCGGGCTTACGGAACTCAATATCGGTGAAGTTTTCTGGGTTGCCTAACTTCGCTGTGTCATCCGTCGTCAGGCCAATAACGGCAATTTTCAGATCCTGACGCTTAAACAGCGCCCATGGTTTAAACAGGCGCTCGCCGGTACTTTTCTGGTAGATATTGGCAGAAAGTAACGGGAACTTTGCCCACTTTTCCTGCTGGCGTAATACGGTGAGCGGGTTATCAAATTCATGATTACCGATTGCCATCGCATCGTAGCCCACCAGATTCATGCCGCGAAAATCAGGTTCGGCATCCTGTAAGTCAGACTCGGGCACGCCAGTGTTAATGTCGCCACCGGAAAGTAGCAGCACGCTACCGCCTTCAGCCGCAACCTCTTTGCGGATACCATCCACCAGCGTTTTTTGCGCCGCCAGACCATATTCGCCATATTCATTGCGCCAAAAATGCCCATGATGATCATTGGTATGCAGAACTGTAATTTTGTAGGTTTTATCCTGCTCATACGCCAGAGCAGCTTCACTCGCCAGTGTAAATGTGGTTAACAGTGCTAACGCCACGCCCCGCTGCAATAATTTCATACTTCTCTCCCTGACCTGATTTCAACGTGTTGAAAAATAGTATGACGCGACATCATAGACAAGTCTGCGTCCGGTGAAGATAAATCTGCATCCAGATTAGAAATTCTGTATTCAGCGTTGAGACTTCCTTCAGGCGACGCATACAGGTATGTTAGTCGGGTAATAATCACAAATAAGATCATTCTTTACATCGCAACCCTGAAAAAGTGACTTTCCTATGGCAATGAGTGAACAAACCCAGCCTGTGGCGGGCGCGGCTGCGTCAACGACCAAGGCCCGAACATCGTTTGGTATTTTAGGTGCTATCAGCCTCTCACATCTGCTGAACGACATGATCCAATCGCTGATTCTGGCGATTTATCCGCTGCTTCAGTCAGAGTTTTCTCTGACATTTATGCAGATTGGCATGATAACCCTCACCTTCCAGCTCGCCTCTTCGCTACTGCAACCGGTGGTCGGTTACTGGACCGATAAATATCCGATGCCGTGGTCGTTGCCAATTGGCATGTGCTTTACCTTAAGTGGTCTGGTGCTGCTTGCGCTGGCGGGCAGTTTTGGCGCAGTTCTGCTGGCGGCGGCGCTGGTCGGTACCGGTTCATCGGTCTTTCATCCGGAATCTTCTCGCGTAGCCCGTATGGCTTCCGGCGGGCGGCATGGTCTGGCGCAATCTATCTTTCAGGTCGGCGGCAACTTTGGCAGTTCCCTGGGGCCCTTGCTGGCAGCGGTAATTATCGCGCCTTATGGCAAAGGCAACGTAGCCTGGTTTGTGCTTGCGGCACTGCTGGCGATCGTGGTGTTGGCGCAAATCAGCCGTTGGTACTCGGCACAGCACCGAATGAATAAAGGAAAACCAAAAGCGACGATTATCAATCCACTGCCGCGCAACAAAGTGGTACTGGCGGTCAGCATTCTGTTAATCCTCATTTTCTCGAAATATTTCTATATGGCGAGCATCAGCAGCTATTACACCTTTTATCTGATGCAAAAATTCGGATTATCTATCCAGAATGCCCAGCTTCATCTGTTTGCCTTCCTGTTTGCCGTTGCGGCTGGTACGGTGATCGGCGGGCCTGTAGGGGATAAAATTGGACGGAAATATGTGATTTGGGGCTCTATCCTCGGCGTTGCGCCGTTTACGCTGATTTTACCCTACGCCAGCCTGCACTGGACGGGGGTTTTAACAGTGATTATTGGATTTATCCTCGCTTCGGCATTCTCTGCCATTCTGGTCTACGCTCAGGAGCTGCTTCCGGGACGTATCGGTATGGTTTCTGGACTCTTTTTCGGTTTTGCTTTCGGCATGGGAGGTCTGGGAGCGGCAGTTCTGGGGCTTATCGCCGACCACACCAGCATCGAGTTAGTCTATAAAATCTGTGCTTTCCTGCCACTATTGGGGATGTTGACCATATTCCTGCCTGATAACCGGCATAAAGACTGATTTCATTGCAGCCAAAGGCAAACTTTGGCTGCATCGTTTTACAGTCGCCATAAGCCTTTCCTCTGTTAAATCGCCTTCTGTTTTCCGATCCGTGCTTTTTTTGCAGCTAATTCCATTTTTCTGCAAAATTCAACAATTATTCATAAACATCATCAATGAAATTGTCATAAACTATTACCTGTAATTTTGGTTTTCCCGGCCAAAAATGGACAATAACCACCAGGAAAAGGAGACGGAATGCATCACGCCACCCCGCTTATCACCACCATTGTTGGCGGCCTTGTGCTCGCCTTTATCCTCGGCATGCTGGCCAATAAACTACGTATTTCTCCTCTGGTGGGATATCTGTTAGCGGGTGTGCTGGCAGGACCATTCACTCCGGGCTTTGTTGCCGATACCAAGCTTGCGCCGGAACTGGCTGAACTGGGCGTCATTCTGTTGATGTTTGGCGTGGGTCTGCACTTTTCGCTCAAGGATTTGATGGCGGTAAAGGCCATCGCCATTCCCGGTGCGATCGCCCAGATAGCCGTGGCGACGCTGCTGGGTATGGCGCTCTCCGCCGTGCTGGGCTGGTCGTTAATGACCGGTATCGTGTTCGGCTTATGCCTTTCCACCGCCAGTACCGTGGTGTTACTGCGCGCACTTGAAGAACGGCAATTAATAGACAGTCAGCGTGGGCAAATCGCCATCGGTTGGTTGATTGTGGAAGACCTGGTAATGGTTCTGACGCTGGTGTTGCTGCCCGCAGTGGCAGGAATGATGGAACAAGGCGATGTGGGCTTTGCCACTCTTGCTGTCGATATGGGGATCACCATCGGCAAGGTGATCGCATTTATCGCCATTATGATGCTGGTAGGTCGCCGTCTGGTGCCGTGGATTATGGCACGCAGCGCAGCAACCGGTTCCCGTGAGCTGTTTACCCTGTCGGTGCTGGCGCTGGCGTTAGGGATTGCCTTTGGTGCGGTGGAGCTGTTTGATGTCTCCTTTGCACTCGGTGCGTTCTTTGCCGGGATGGTACTGAACGAGTCTGAACTGAGTCACCGTGCCGCCCACGATACGCTGCCATTGCGCGACGCGTTTGCGGTGCTGTTTTTTGTCTCCGTCGGGATGTTGTTTGATCCGTTAATTCTGATTCAGCAACCGCTGGCAGTGCTGGCGACGCTGGCGATTATTCTGTTTGGTAAGTCGTTAGCCGCGTTTTTCCTGGTGCGACTGTTTGGTCACTCCCAACGTACGGCATTAACTATCGCCGCCAGCCTGGCGCAAATTGGTGAGTTCGCGTTTATCCTGGCGGGACTGGGCATGGCGCTGGATCTGTTGCCGCAAGCCGGGCAGAACCTGGTACTGGCAGGGGCGATTTTGTCGATTATGCTCAACCCGGTCCTGTTTGCGCTGCTGGAGAAATATCTGGCGAAGACCGAAACGCTGGAAGAGCAGACGCTGGAAGAGGCTATCGAAGAAGAGAAGCAGATCCCAGTGGATATTTGCAACCATGCGCTACTGGTAGGTTACGGTCGTGTAGGCAGCCTGCTGGGGGAGAAATTGCTCGCCTCTGATATTCCTTTAGTGGTGATTGAGACGTCACGAACCCGTGTTGATGAACTGCGAGAGCGCGGGGTCCGCGCAGTATTGGGCAATGCGGCGAACGAAGAAATTATGCAACTGGCGCATCTGGAATGTGCTAAATGGCTGATCCTGACGATTCCCAACGGTTATGAAGCGGGCGAGATTGTGGCATCTGCCCGCGCGAAAAATCCGGATATTGAGATTATTGCCCGCGCCCATTATGACGATGAAGTGGCGTATATCACCGAACGTGGGGCAAATCAGGTAGTGATGGGTGAGCGTGAAATCGCCCGTACTATGCTGGAACTGCTTGAAACGCCACCGGCGGGTGAGGTGGTGACGGGGTAAACGGTGGTTGCCGGATAATAGGCGCGGATATGTAGGCCTGATAAGACGCGCCATGAACTGCACCCCAAATGTTGGACATAATCTGACATCTGAAGGTGCAGTTTATGAAACATTCATTTGAAGTAAAACTTGCCGCTGTAAATCATTACCTGGCTGGTCATGCAGGCATCATTTCTACGGCAAAACTCTTTCAACTTTCTCACACCAGCCTCTCACACTGGATTAATCTTTTTCTTCTTCACGGTCCTCGGGCACTGGATTGCAGACACAGGCGTAGCTATTCTCCTGAAGATAAACTTTGCGTGGTTCTTTATGCTCTCGGGCATTCTGAGTCTCTACCCCGGGTAGCTGCCCGGTTTAACATTCCCAGCCACAACACGGT
>NZ_JBJQMA010000033.1:0-44384 GCF_046486065.1 Escherichia sp. WS547
CTGGAACGACAACGGCGAACTCATCCGCATCAGCAGCCCGCGCCAGACCCGGAGTTACAGCTACAGCGACACCGGCAGGCTGACCGGCGTCCACACCACGGCAGCGAACCTTGATATCCGCATCCCGTATGCCACGGACCCGGCGGGCAACCGCCTGCCCGACCCGGAGCTGCACCCGGACAGCCCCCTCAGCGCATGGCCGGATAACCGTATCGCCCGTGACGCGCACTATCTTTACCGGTATGACCGTCACGGCAGGCTGACGGAGAAAACCGACCTCATCCCGGAAGGGGTTATCCGCACGGATGATGAGCGGACTCACCGGTACCATTACGACAGCCGGCACCGGCTGGTGCACTACACGCGGACACAATATGCAGAGCCGCTGGTCGAAAGTCGCTATCTTTACGACCTGCTGGGCCGCAGGGTGGCAAAACGGGTATGGCGGCGTGAACGGGACCTGACGGGCTGGATGTCGCTGTCATGGAAACCGGAAGTGCCCTGGTACGGCTGGGACGGCGACCGGCTGACCACAATACAGAACGACAGAACCCGCATCCAGACGGTTTATCAGCCGGGGAGCTTCACGCCACTCATCAGAGTTGAAACTGCCACCGGTGAGCTGGCGAAAACGCAGCGCCGCAGCCTGGCGGATGCGCTTCAGCAGTCCGGCGGTGAAGACGGTGGCAGTGTGGTGTTCCCGCCGGTGCTGGTGCAGATGCTCGACCGGCTGGAAAGTGAAATCCTGGCTGACCGGGTGAGTGAGGAAAGCCGCCGCTGGCTGGCATCGTGCGGCCTGACGGTGGAGCAGATACAAAACCAGATGGACCCGGTGTACACGCCGGCGCGAAAAATCCACCTGTACCACTGCGACCATCGCGGCCTGCCGCTGGCGCTTGTCAGCACGGAAGGGACAACAGCGTGGTACGCAGAATACGATGAATGGGGTAACCAGCTGAATGAAGAGAACCCGCATCAGCTGCAGCAGCTCATCCGCCTGCCGGGTCAGCAGTATGATGAGGAGTCCGGCCTGTATTACAACCGCCACCGCTATTATGACCCGCTGCAGGGGCGGTATATCACTCAGGATCCGATTGGGCTGAAGGGGGGATGGAATTTTTATCAGTATCCGTTGAATCCGATCTCAAATATAGATCCATTAGGATTATATGAATTTAAATCAAAAAATATAGATGATATTGGAATATTTGCATTGGCAATGTGTAATGGAGAATCAATTAACGAGAATAAAGAATATGGTGGGCTAATATGTAAGAAGCAAGGTGAATATTTCCCCATGAATCCGATAAGTTCAAATGATAATGATAGTGTAGACTTGCGAAATATAAAATGCCCTGAAGGTTCAGAGAGAGTAGGCGATTATCACACTCACGGTTTTTACTCTGACGATAAAGGCAATAAAGTAACAAAAGAAAATGATGTTTATGATAGTCTAAATTTTTCAAGCAAAGATTTAACGAATTCTTATATGAATGGAATGGGAAAAAAAGAATACAGTAGTTACTTGGGAACACCAAATAACACCTATCTAAAATATAATCCCAAAGCTAAAGGGAATGGAGTTACAATTATCAGGCAAGGGAGTAATTAAAATGAAGGTAATACAATGTTGTTATTTCCTTGCTTTAGTCTCCAGTCATTTAATGGCTGGAGTTATGAGTGATGACAATATATTTTTAAGTAATTCGGATTTAGCTGCTTTATATTGTGTGGCTAAAATATTTCCAGATGGAGAAAATATTTTAATATATAAAGTAAATATAATTAATGCTAGTTCAAAAAAAGATGTATTTTTTTATGAAAGCCCAACATCAACCCACAATGACATAATGGGGGGCGGGGGAATGTCATATGCCTATGAATATGATGTAAAATATAATATATGTCATTTGAGAAAAAAGAGCAGAATGAGGTAAAAATCTTTGGCTGTGTATTCAGTCTGGTAATCATCCAAGGAAAGCTCATCAGAAGGGTGATGACTCCAATTAGTAGAACATATATTTTCGATAAAAGCACCGATGACTTTTTCATGAAGTTCTACAGAACGCGAGAAACAGATGGTTCTGCGGGCCAGACGTTTGATTCGGGTTCTCAGGGTCAGATTGTTACGCTCAATGTGCTGAGTAAAAATCTTACCAGTCAGATGCTTCTCCTTTGGTAACTCTCTAGCGTAACTACCCCATTCGTCAGTGGTCAACATGCCGATGGTAAAAGGGTAAGCAGCGCCAGCAGTTCACGACAGGTTTCATCAGTCCGGGGGCCAAAAGTGTAGGCCAGAACACCACCAGTTTTCGTGTTGTACACGTACCAGAGCCAGTGCTGTCGCGCTTTACTGCCGACAAAGCTCCATTGCTGACTAAGTTCGCAGATGAGTGCCACATCAGCATGAGCGACCGGGGATGACGTTATTTTTCGTGGCGAGAGTTTTTTAAAGTTCGGATGACTGTATTAATGCCGATTTTCAGCGTACGGGCAGTATAGCGAACCCCGGCACCGTTGAAAGCCATTTCAGCGATTTGGTCTTTAACTCCTGGTTTACGGGGCTCGTAACAGTAACTGAGCTGAAATACCCGGTGACAGTCACGGCCGCGGAATCGATCATGTCTTTTGGGGTTCTGCCCGTGACGGTAAACCTGAACGGACTGGCAACGGGGACAATGAAGGTTAACTGTGACCATGAAACAACCTTAAAAGCGAGTATTATATCCTTAATTCAACTAATTGGAGGCATCACCGTTTACCGGAGCGACAGCTTGCGGAAAGGTCGTGCAACTACAAAGCAACAAACAGACTACGGCGGGAATTATTTTTTTTATCATCCATTACCACGAAAACAGCGGCCATTCTTTGGCAACAGTGGTGAGTTGTGGCGCATCGAAAACGGCTTGTGGCGAGACCACCGTTTCCTCAAGCGGAATATTCTTGCCGTAACGTTCTTTGAGCTTTGCCTGAACTTGTGGGCTGCTCAGGTCGAACTCTTTCAACTTCTGCTGTTCGCCCACGCGCATTCCCAGCGCATTCTGATAAACCTTCCACACCACTTCCGAACAGTACTGGCGATCGTCGCTCCACGAGAAGCTGAAATCGTACGGTTTGCCGAGATAACGTTTTGCCGTTTGCGCCAGTTTTTGCTGTTGTTTAACACTCAGTCCGCCTTCAACGCGGCGAACAACGTATTTGCCCTTTTCACCATGGGCAATCCACTGCTTGAGCGGGGTGTATTTCACCGGGCCGACCGCTTCAAAAACGTAGGGCTTTTTGTTACGCATCACCAGCATACCGGTGTGGCTGTAATCGGAATGGGTCGCCAGTTGGATCGCTTTACTTTGCGATGAGCGAGAGATCTGAAAGATGATGTCGCCGGTTTGTGGTTGCCAGGCAAATGCAGGCACAGAAACCAGCAGACCGGGGATCAGTAGCCTGATTTTCATCGTTAAACGTCCATGTATAAAAAAAGCGGCAGGTTAACTCCGCGCCGCTCTTTTCCGCTTTAGTATTCCCACGTCTCCGGGTTAATCCCCATCTCACGCATGATCTCTTTTGCCGCTTCCGGGATTTCGTCGCTGCGCTCTTTACGCAGATCGGCATCATCCGGCAAAGGTTGCCCGGTAAAGGCATGCAGAAACGCTTCGCACAGCAGCTCGCTGTTGGTAGCGTGACGCAGGTTGTTCACCTGACGACGCGTGCGTTCATCGGTGAGGATTTTTAACACCTTAAGAGGAATGGAAACCGTAATCTTTTTGACTTGTTCACTCTTCTTGCCGTGCTCAGCGTATGGGCTGATATATTCGCCGCTCCATTCAGCCATGAGATACTTAATCCTCTTCGTCAATAAATTGAGACCAGACCACACAGTTAGTGTGGGTACTGACCGTAAACCCGCATAGTTTACCGTACAGGCGTTACCGTGACATCGTGTAATGCACCTGTCGGCGTGATAATGCATATAATTTTAACGGCTATTTGGGATTTGCTCAATCTATACGCAAAGAAGTTTAGATGTCCAGATGTATTGACGTCCATTAACACAATGTTTACTCTGGTGCCTGACATTTCACCGACCAAGCCCAGGGAACTTCATCACATGACGCGTAAACAGGCCACCATCGCAGTGCGTAGCGGGTTAAATGACGACGAACAGTATGGTTGCGTTGTCCCACCGATCCATCTTTCCAGCACCTATAACTTTACCGGATTTAATGAACCGCGCGCGCATGATTACTCGCGTCGTGGCAACCCAACGCGCGATGTGGTTCAGCGTGCGCTGGCAGAACTGGAAGGCGGTGCCGGTGCCGTACTTACTAATACCGGCATGTCCGCGATTCACCTGGTAACGACCGTCTTTTTGAAACCGGGCGATCTGCTGGTTGCGCCGCACGACTGCTATGGCGGCAGCTATCGCCTGTTCGACAGCCTGGCTAAACGTGGTTGCTATCGCGTGTTGTTTGTTGATCAAGGCGATGAACAGGCATTACGGGCAGCGCTGGCAGAAAAACCCAAACTGGTACTGGTAGAAAGCCCAAGTAATCCATTGTTACGCGTCGTGGATATTGCGAAAATCTGCCATCTGGCAAGGGAAGTCGGGGCGGTGAGCGTGGTGGATAACACCTTCTTAAGCCCGGCATTACAAAATCCGCTGGCATTAGGTGCCGATCTGGTGTTGCATTCATGTACGAAATATCTGAACGGTCACTCAGACGTGGTGGCCGGCGTGGTGATTGCTAAAGACCCGGACGTTGTCACTGAACTTGCCTGGTGGGCAAACAATATTGGCGTGACGGGCGGCGCGTTTGACAGCTATCTGCTGCTACGCGGGTTGCGAACACTGGTGCCGCGTATGGAGCTGGCGCAGCGCAACGCGCAGGCGATTGTGAAATATCTGCAAACCCAGCCGTTGGTGAAAAAACTGTATCACCCGTCGCTGCCAGAAAATCAGGGGCATGAAATTGCCGCGCGCCAGCAAAAAGGCTTTGGCGCAATGTTGAGTTTTGAACTGGATGGCGATGAGCAGACGCTGCGTCGTTTCCTGGGCGGGCTGTCGTTGTTTACGCTGGCGGAATCATTAGGGGGAGTGGAAAGTTTAATCTCTCACGCCGCAACCATGACACATGCAGGCATGGCACCAGAAGCGCGTGCTGCCGCCGGGATCTCCGAGACGCTGCTGCGTATCTCCACCGGTATTGAAGATGGCGAAGATTTAATTGCTGACCTGGAAAATGGCTTCCGGGCTGCAAACAAGGGGTAAAAATGAGTGTGATTGCGCAGGCAGGGGCGAAAGGTCGTCAACTGCATAAATTTGGTGGCAGTAGTCTGGCTGATGTGAAGTGTTATTTGCGTGTCGCGGGCATTATGGCGGAGTACTCTCAGCCTGACGATATGATGGTGGTTTCCGCCGCCGGTAGCACCACTAACCAGTTGATTAACTGGTTGAAACTAAGTCAGACCGATCGTCTCTCTGCGCATCAGGTTCAACAAACGCTGCGTCGCTATCAGTGCGATCTGATTAGCGGCCTGCTACCCGCCGAAGAAGCCGATAGCCTCATTAGTGCCTTTATCAGCGATCTTGAGCGCCTGGCGGCGCTGCTCGACAGCGGTATTAACGACGCGGTGTATGCGGAAGTGGTGGGCCACGGCGAAGTGTGGTCGGCGCGCCTGATGTCTGCGGCACTTAATCAACAAGGGCTGCCAGCGGCCTGGCTTGATGCTCGCGAGTTTTTACGCGCTGAACGCGCTGCGCAACCGCAGGTTGATGAAGGGCTTTCTTACCCGTTGCTGCAACAGCTACTGGTACAACATCCAGGCAAACGTCTGGTGGTGACCGGGTTTATCAGCCGTAACAACGCCGGTGAAACGGTGCTGCTGGGGCGTAACGGTTCCGACTATTCCGCGACACAAATCGGTGCGCTGGCGGGAGTTTCCCGCGTAACCATCTGGAGCGACGTCGCCGGGGTATACAGCGCCGACCCGCGTAAAGTGAAAGATGCCTGCCTGCTGCCGTTGCTGCGTCTGGATGAGGCCAGCGAACTGGCGCGTCTGGCGGCTCCCGTTCTTCACGCCCGTACTTTACAGCCAGTTTCTGGCAGCGAAATCGACCTGCAACTGCGCTGTAGCTACACGCCGGATCAAGGTTCCACGCGCATTGAACGCGTGCTGGCCTCCGGTACTGGTGCGCGTATTGTCACCAGCCATGATGATGTCTGCTTGATTGAGTTTCAGGTGCCCGCCAGCCAGGATTTCAAACTGGCGCATAAAGAGATCGACCAGATCCTGAAACGTGCTCAGGTGCGCCCACTGGCGGTTGGCGTGCATAACGATCGCCAGTTGCTGCAATTTTGCTACACCTCAGAAGTGGCCGACAGTGCGCTGAAAATCCTCGACGAAGAGGGATTACCTGGCGAACTGCGCCTGCGTCAGGGGCTGGCGCTGGTGGCGATGGTTGGGGCGGGTGTCACCCGTAACCCGCTGCATTGCCACCGCTTCTGGCAGCAACTGAAAGGCCAGCCGGTCGAATTTACCTGGCAGTCCGATGACGGCATCAGCCTGGTGGCAGTACTGCGCACCGGACCAACCGAAAGCCTGATTCAGGGGCTGCATCAGTCCGTCTTCCGCGCAGAAAAACGCATCGGCCTGGTATTGTTCGGCAAGGGCAATATCGGTTCCCGCTGGCTGGAACTGTTCGCCCGTGAGCAGAGCACGCTTTCGGCGCGTACCGGCTTTGAATTTGTGCTGGCAGGCGTGGTGGACAGCCGCCGCAGCCTGTTGAGCTATGACGGGCTGGACGCCAGCCGCGCGTTAGCCTTCTTCAACGATGAAGCGGTCGAGCAGGATGAAGAGTCGCTGTTCCTGTGGATGCGCGCCCATCCGTATGATGATTTAGTGGTGTTGGACGTTACCGCCAGCCAGCAGCTTGCTGATCAGTATCTCGATTTTGCCAGCCACGGTTTCCACGTCATCAGCGCCAACAAACTGGCGGGAGCGAGCGACAGCAATAAATATCGCCAGATCCACGACGCCTTCGAAAAAACCGGGCGTCACTGGCTGTACAACGCCACCGTCGGTGCGGGCTTGCCGATCAACCATACCGTGCGCGATCTGATCGACAGCGGCGATACTATTTTGTCGATCAGTGGGATCTTCTCCGGCACGCTCTCCTGGCTGTTCCTGCAATTCGACGGTAGCGTGCCGTTTACCGAGCTGGTGGATCAGGCGTGGCAGCAGGGCTTAACCGAGCCTGATCCGCGTGATGACCTTTCCGGCAAAGACGTGATGCGCAAGCTGGTGATTCTGGCGCGTGAAGCGGGTTACGACATCGAACCAGATCAGGTGCGCGTGGAATCGCTGGTGCCTGCCCATTGCGAAGGCGGTAGCATCGACCATTTCTTTGAAAACGGCGATGAACTTAACGAGCAGATGGTGCAACGACTGGAAGCGGCCCGCGAAATGGGGCTGGTGCTGCGCTATGTGGCGCGTTTCGATGCCAATGGCAAAGCGCGTGTGGGCGTGGAAGCGGTGCGTGAAGACCATCCGCTGGCATCACTGCTGCCGTGCGATAACGTCTTTGCCATCGAAAGCCGCTGGTATCGCGATAACCCTCTGGTGATCCGTGGGCCTGGCGCGGGGCGCGACGTCACCGCAGGGGCGATTCAGTCGGATATTAACCGCCTGGCGCAGTTGTTGTAATCCTGAGCCAGAGAAAGCAGTATTTGCGTAACGCGCCCTGCGGAAAGCGGGGCGCTGTGAGTAAATACTGCTTGTTTATGTAGCCAGTCGATAAAATGTCTGCTGGTTGCTAAAGAGAGCATTTCTGCTTTGCTGTTATTTCCGCCCGTTAATGCACATACCATTTTACGATTTTTGCCCTGAACCCAGAGTTGCCACTGATTTTTCCACCAGCCGTGATAAGTTGTTCCCTGAAAACGCCAGGGCATATTATCGGTATCGTCAGCTATTTCCTCTTCAATAAACCAAATCTCACCTTGCTGTTGGCGAAACAGATCAGCCCATGCCGTAATAATGGCACCTCTTAAAAAACACTCGTGTGAAATTACATGTGTTTTTACTGTAGGGAATAAAATATTCAGTACTCTGAAATGCCCGTGTGCAGTGATAACCGGACGCAGAATAACACCTTTAGCATTGCGTTTGAGCGCTGCGCTGCCATATTGAATCTCATCAAACTGACTGCGGCGTAGAAATTGTGCTTCGCGCATATCAACGCGTTGTACAATATTACTCTCGTGTAACTCTGGTTCTGCATTCCCTCTGTATCGATAATGCAGACTTTCTCCAGCCTGATGCTGCGTGTAATTAGTAGAAAGATGAAGAATATTACCGCGAAGAGCATCAAAACTGATTAAAACATACAGTTTCTGCCCGCCGCTGGCTCCCTGAAATGGCACCAGAAGAGCAACCGTTTCGATTATTTCAGGAGGCGTTATTTCTTTCTGATATTGTTTAGGTGTCCAGACTTTTTTGCAGTTACGACATTGAATGCGTTGCGACCCCTGTGGATTGTGGCCATAACAAATCGTCTTTGTGCCATAACATACCGGGCAGAAATGACCTTTCTCAGTTGCAAAAGTAGATAAGTGAACTGACAACCAGTCACGAAATTGCTGTTCGTCAAACAACGGCGGGTAACTTCCACATGCCCGACAGTGCAGTGCCGGATAACCCAGTCGATAGTCTGGCCAGCTGTAATCTGTCGATGTTGGTTGCCCTAAATTACGACAACCAAACGACTTGCAGGCATTAATCGTAAACAGAGTCGACATATATCACCAACGATTTCACAAGGTCGTTGATTTTGTCCGGCAACTATCCCCTGCGGATGTGATTACTCTCACATAAATAACTCTTTCAGAACGTAATGTAGCAATCCTTTAAATCACTGAAAGGGACTATTTATGAAAATTAAAATACTTGCTGCGGGTATCGCATTAACATTGCCGTTCTGGGCTTGCGCCAAAGATGTCACCATCATTTATACCAACGACCTCCATGCGCATGTCGAGCCTTATAAAGTGCCGTGGATCGCTGATGGTAAACGGGATATTGGCGGCTGGGCAAATATCACTACGCTGGTTAAGCAAGAAAAAGCAAAAAATAAAGCGACATGGTTTTTTGATGCGGGTGATTATTTTACCGGGCCATATATCAGCAGCCTGACCAAAGGTAAGGCTATTATCGATATTATGAATACTATGCCGTTTGATGCCGTCACGATAGGCAACCATGAATTTGACCACGGCTGGGACAACACATTATTACAGTTGAGTCAGGCAAAATTCCCTATTGTGCAGGGCAATGTTTTTTATCAGAACAGCAGTAAATCATTCTGGGATAAGCCATATACCATCATCGAAAAAGACGGTGTGAAAATAGGCGTTATAGGTTTGCACGGTGTATTTGCCTTTAATGACACGGTATCTGCGGCAACGCGAGTGGGGATTGAAGCGCGTGATGAAATTAAATGGCTACAACGTTATATCGATGAACTTAAAGGCAAGGTTGATTTGACCGTCGCCCTGATCCATGAAGGTGTTCCGGCCCGCCAGTCCAGTATGGGAGGCACAGATGTGCGTCGCGCGCTGGATAAAGATATTCAGACGGCAAGTCAGGTGAAAGGGCTGGATATTTTGATCACCGGACATGCGCATGTGGGTACGCCGGAACCGATTAAAGTCGGCAATACGCTCATCCTCTCCACTGACAGCGGCGGGATTGATGTGGGCAAACTGGTTCTCGACTACAAAGAGAAGCCGCATGATTTTACGGTGAAAAACTTCGAGCTTAAAACCATTTACGCCGACGAGTGGAAGCCCGATCCGCAAACAAAACAGGTGATCGACGGCTGGAATAAAAAGCTTGATGAAGTGGTGCAACAAACGGTCGCGAAATCGCCGGTTGAATTAAAACGTGCCTATGGTGAATCGGCTTCCCTCGGGAACCTGGCGGCTGATGCTTTACTGGTAGCGGCGGGTAAAAACACCCAATTGGCGTTAACCAACTCTGGCGGCATTCGCAATGAGATCCCCGCAGGGGCGATTACGATGGGCGGCGTCATCAGTACCTTCCCGTTTCCCAACGAACTGGTGACGATGGATCTCACGGGTAAACAATTACGCAGTTTGATGGAACACGGCGCAAGTTTAAGTAATGGCGTTTTACAGGTATCGAAAGGCCTGGAAATGAAGTACGACAGCAGTAAGCCGGTTGGTCAGCGGGTAATCACGCTGACTCTGAATGGCAAACCGATTGAAGATGCGACGATTTACCACATTGCTACTCAGAGTTTCCTTGCTGATGGTGGAGATGGTTTTACCGCCTTTACCGAAGGGAAAGCGCGTAACACAACGGGCGGTTATTACGTTTATCACGCCGTGGTTGATTACTTCAAAGCGGGTAACACCATCACGGATGAACAGATCAACGGTATGCGCGTGAAAGATATCAAGTAAAAGTACGTATTGAGTTGATTCATCTGTTTGTTACCAGTTGATTTTGCAGATCCAGTATTCGGCCTACGCGAGGGCGCAGGCCGAATCAGATGCCTTAGCATCACCATCCGGTGGCAGGACGTTGTTTTTCGAATAAGCCCAGGTGTCGCTGTGTTGTCAGAATATCAGTCAAAACGTGCGAGGTGGATTGCGCTATAGAGAAATCTTTTATCGCCTCTAATTAAGATGAGTTTTTTTCAACTTCCCTGATTTTTCCTCACCATCATTGGTCATTTTTCGGTTGACGCCCTTTAGCTTTTCCTTCATCTTTACATCTGGACGTCTAAACGGATAGATGTGCACAACACAACATATAACTACAAGCGATTGATGAGGTAAGGTATGAGCTTTTTTCACGCCAGCCAGCGGGATGCCCTGAATCAGAGTCTGGCAGAAGTCCAGGGGCAGATTAACGTTTCGTTCGAGTTTTTCCCGCCGCGTACCAGTGAAATGGAGCAGACCCTGTGGAACTCCATCGATCGCCTTAGCAACCTGAAACCGAAGTTTGTGTCGGTGACCTATGGCGCGAACTCCGGCGAGCGCGACCGTACGCACAGCATTATTAAAGGCATTAAAGATCGCACTGGTCTGGAAGCGGCACCGCATCTTACTTGCATTGATGCGACGCCCGACGAGCTGCGCACCATTGCACGTGACTACTGGAATAACGGTATTCGTCATATCGTGGCGCTGCGTGGCGATCTGCCGCCGGGAAGTGGTAAGCCAGAAATGTACGCTTCTGACCTGGTGACGCTGTTAAAAGAAGTGGCAGATTTCGATATCTCCGTGGCGGCGTATCCGGAAGTTCATCCGGAAGCGAAAAGCGCTCAGGCGGATTTGCTCAACCTGAAACGCAAAGTCGATGCCGGAGCCAACCGCGCGATTACTCAGTTCTTCTTTGATGTCGAAAGCTACCTGCGTTTTCGTGACCGCTGCGTATCGGCGGGCATTGATGTGGAAATTATTCCGGGAATTTTGCCGGTATCTAACTTTAAACAGGCTAAGAAATTTGCCGACATGACCAACGTGCGTATTCCGGCGTGGATGGCGCAAATGTTTGACGGGCTGGATGACGATGCCGAAACCCGCAAACTGGTGGGCGCGAATATTGCGATGGATATGGTGAAGATTTTAAGCCGTGAAGGAGTGAAAGATTTCCACTTCTATACGCTTAACCGCGCTGAAATGAGTTACGCGATTTGCCATACGCTGGGTGTTCGACCTGGTTTATAAATAGTGTGGCTTTTGTGAAAATCACACAGTGATCACAAATTTTAAACAGAGCACAAAATGCTGCCTCGAAATGAGGGCGGGAAAATAAGGGTGTCAGCCTTGTTTTCTCCCTCATTACTTGAAGGATATAAAGCTAAAACCCTTTTTTATAAAGCATTTGTCCGAATTCGGACATAATCAAAAAAGCTTAATTACGATCAATTTGATCTACATCTCTTTAACCAACAATATGTAAGATCTCAACTATCGCATCCGTGGATTAATTCAATTATAACTTCTCTCTAACGCTGTGTATCGTAACGGTAACACTGTAGAGGGGAGCACATTGATGAGCACGTCAGACGATATCCATAACACGACAGCCACTGGCAAATGCCCGTTCCATCAGGGCGGTCACGACCAGAGCGCAGGTGGGGGCACAACCACGCGCGACTGGTGGCCAAATCAACTCCGTGTTGACCTGTTAAACCAACATTCTAATCGTTCTAACCCGCTGGGTGAGGACTTTGACTACCGCAAAGAATTCAGCAAATTAGATTACTACGGCCTGAAAAAAGATCTGAAAGCCCTGCTGACAGAATCTCAGCCGTGGTGGCCTGCCGACTGGGGCAGCTATGCCGGTCTGTTTATTCGTATGGCCTGGCACGGCGCGGGGACTTACCGTTCAATCGACGGACGCGGCGGCGCGGGTCGTGGTCAGCAACGTTTTGCACCGCTGAACTCCTGGCCGGATAACGTAAGCCTCGATAAAGCGCGTCGCCTGCTGTGGCCAATCAAACAGAAATATGGTCAGAAAATCTCCTGGGCCGACCTGTTTATCCTCGCGGGTAACGTGGCGCTGGAAAACTCCGGCTTCCGTACCTTCGGTTTTGGTGCCGGTCGTGAAGACGTCTGGGAACCGGATCTGGATGTTAACTGGGGTGATGAAAAAGCCTGGCTGACCCACCGTCATCCGGAAGCACTGGCGAAAGCACCGCTGGGCGCAACCGAGATGGGCCTGATTTACGTTAACCCGGAAGGCCCGGATCACAGCGGCGAACCGCTTTCTGCGGCAGCAGCTATCCGCGCGACCTTCGGCAACATGGGCATGAACGACGAAGAAACCGTGGCGCTGATTGCGGGTGGTCATACGCTGGGTAAAACCCACGGTGCCGGTCCGACATCAAACGTAGGTCCTGATCCAGAAGCTGCACCGATTGAAGAACAAGGTTTAGGTTGGGCGAGCACTTACGGCAGCGGCGTTGGCGCAGATGCCATCACCTCTGGTCTGGAAGTGGTCTGGACCCAGACGCCGACCCAGTGGAGCAACTATTTCTTCGAGAACCTGTTCAAATATGAGTGGGTACAGACCCGCAGCCCGGCTGGCGCAATCCAGTTCGAAGCGGTAGACGCACCGGAAATTATCCCGGATCCGTTCGATCCGTCGAAGAAACGTAAACCGACAATGCTGGTGACCGACCTGACGCTGCGTTTTGATCCTGAGTTCGAGAAGATCTCTCGTCGTTTCCTCAACGATCCGCAGGCGTTCAACGAAGCCTTTGCCCGTGCCTGGTTCAAACTGACGCACAGGGATATGGGGCCGAAATCTCGTTACATCGGGCCGGAAGTACCGAAAGAAGATCTGATCTGGCAAGATCCGCTGCCGCAGCCGATCTACAACCCGACCGAGCAGGACATTATCGATCTGAAATTCGCGATTGCGGATTCTGGTCTGTCTGTCAGCGAGCTGGTATCGGTAGCCTGGGCGTCTGCTTCTACCTTCCGTGGTGGCGACAAACGCGGTGGTGCCAACGGTGCGCGTCTGGCATTAATGCCACAGCGCGACTGGGATGTGAACGCCGCAGCCGTTCGTGCGCTGCCAGTTCTGGAGAAAATTCAGAAAGAGTCTGGTAAAGCCTCGCTGGCGGATATCATCGTGCTGGCAGGTGTGGTTGGCGTTGAGAAAGCCGCAAGCGCCGCTGGTTTGAGCATTCATGTACCGTTTGCGCCGGGTCGCGTTGATGCGCGTCAGGATCAGACTGACATTGAGATGTTCGAACTGCTGGAGCCAATTGCTGACGGTTTCCGTAACTATCGCGCTCGTCTGGACGTTTCCACCACCGAGTCATTGCTGATTGATAAAGCACAGCAACTGACGCTGACTGCGCCGGAAATGACCGCGCTGGTGGGCGGGATGCGCGTACTGGGTGCCAACTTCGATGGCAGCAAAAACGGAGTCTTCACTGACCGCGTGGGCGTATTGAGCAATGACTTCTTCGTGAACTTGCTGGATATGCGTTACGAGTGGAAAGCGACCGACGAATCGAAAGAGCTGTTCGAAGGCCGTGACCGTGAAACCGGCGAAGTGAAATACACAGCCAGCCGTGCGGATCTTGTCTTTGGCTCTAACTCTGTCTTGCGTGCGGTGGCTGAAGTTTACGCCAGCAGCGATGCCCACGAGAAGTTTGTTAAAGACTTCGTGGCGGCATGGGTGAAAGTGATGAACCTCGACCGTTTCGACCTGCTGTAATCTGACCTTCTTCAGCGACTGTCTTTCAGGCAGTCGCTGAAGTTTCTTTACCGGCGTATAGTGTCCACAGGAAAACTACACACTGGATCTCTCATGTCTGCCGCAGGAAAGAGCAACCCACTGGCAATCAGTGGCCTGGTTGTGCTCACACTTATCTGGAGTTATAGCTGGATTTTCATGAAGCAAGTCACCAGCTACATCGGTGCCTTCGACTTCACCGCCTTACGCTGCATTTTCGGCGCTCTCGTTTTATTCATCGTCCTTTTATTACGTGGTCGCGGAATGCGCCCGACGCCGTTTAAATACACCTTAGCCATTGCCCTGTTACAAACCTGCGGGATGGTTGGCCTGGCGCAGTGGGCGCTGGTCAGTGGAGGAGCGGGGAAGGTGGCGATCCTGAGCTATACCATGCCGTTCTGGGTGGTGATTTTCGCCGCGTTGTTTCTCGGTGAACGCCTGCGACGTGGGCAATATTTCGCGATACTGATTGCCGCTTTCGGCTTATTTTTGGTGTTGCAGCCGTGGCAACTCGATTTCTCTTCGATGAAAAGTGCCCTGCTGGCAATCCTCTCCGGTGTTAGTTGGGGGGCGAGCGCGATTGTCGCGAAACGCCTATACGCCCGCCATCCACGCGTGGATTTATTGTCGTTAACATCCTGGCAGATGCTTTATGCGGCGCTGGTGATGAGTGCGGTCGCTTTACTGGTGCCACAACGTGAAATTGACTGGCAGCCCACCGTGTTCTGGGCTCTGGCCTACAGTGCGATTCTGGCGACGGCGCTGGCGTGGAGCTTATGGTTGTTTGTATTGAAAAACTTGCCTGCCAGTATTGCCAGCTTAAGCACACTGGCCGTTCCCGTTTGCGGCGTACTCTTTTCCTGGTGGCTGCTCGGTGAGAATCCGGGGGCCGTTGAAGGTAGCGGTATTGTGCTGATTGTGCTGGCACTGGCGCTGGTGAGCCGTAAGAAAAAAGAAGCTGTCAGTGTAAAAAACATCTGAATTTTTTCTTCATGTGGGGCGATCGCTTATTTAACAAAATACCGATAGTGCCCCACCATCCGCCAGCTAAACAGCACGTCTTCTTCCTGCGCGCCTGCGCCAATGTTATGTATCACCAGCGGCGTACCGTCGCGGGCAAAGCCATGTGACACCACCCCAATATGCGCCAGCCCGTTATCCAGTCGCCAGGAGACAATATCGCCCGCTTGATAGTCACTGGGGTTCTTGCTGGTGGGGCGTGTTTTATCATGGCGGCTAAACCAGGTTTCCAGATTAGGCACCCGACGGTGATCGATGTTGCTGTCCGGGCGCTTTAACTGCCATTTTTGCGGGTACTCAGCAAAATTCTTCGCCATATCTTCGTGAACCAGTTTCTGCAAATCGACCTTCTGGCTGCGCAAGGCGCGGATCACCACATCGGAACATACGCCGCGTTCTTGCGGGACATCACCGCCAGGATAGGTAAGCTGCACATACGCCGGATCGTAAAATAGCGTGCTGCCGATTTGCTGTCTGGCACCGTCTGCGATGGCAAGGTTGGTGTTGGCCTGGATTTGTACCACGGTTGGTGGAACGGCCGGAGATTTTAAGGAGTTGCTAGTAAACGCCGTTAGCAGGCTGACCAGCGCCAGTGAAGCTTTCATCTGGTTCGTCCGTGAAAATAAGAGTCACAGATTCGACCTTCCGGGCTAACGATTGTTCTGTAGAGAAAATGTCCAGAAGCGGATAAAAAATTCCTGAACAACGTGGGAGTTTCAGACGGGTGATAACGTATAAAAAGTGCTCGAACAGTCCCCTCTCCCCTTTGGGGAGAGGGTTAGGGTGAGGGGAACAGGCCAGCTCCGGGGCGAATATTTACCCTCACTCCGACCCTCTCCCTGAAAGGGCGAGGGGGAAAAACATGCCCGCAGTGACGAGTGAGCCACTTTGCCTGCACTCTCAAACTCCCGGACAAGCCGGGAGTTTGGAGTAGGTTATTCCCACTCTTGCAGGAAACGCTGACCGTACTGGTCGGCTACCAGCAGTGCAGCGTAAACCTGATCTGGCGTCGCGCCGCCAGGCATGTTGTGGATGGTTTCACCTTCTGCACATGCCGCTTCTGCCACAATTCGCATTTTCGCCGGGACATCTTCTTTAATATCCAGTTGAGCGAGAGTTATTGGCAAACCTACCGCATGGCTAAGTGCAGCTACGGTTTCGATTTCCTCCACCGGCGCATTTTCCAGAACCAGCTGCGTCAGCGTACCAAATGCCACTTTTTCACCGTGATAATAGTGATGTGCATCTGGAATAGCGGTCAGGCCGTTATGCACTGCGTGCGCCGCAGCCAGACCACCACTTTCAAAGCCTACACCGCTTAAATAGGTGTTCGCTTCAATCACGCGTTCCAGCGCAGGGGTTACTACATGCTGTTCGGCGGCAAGCATCGCTTTTTCGCCTTCTTCCAGCAGGGTGTTGTAGCACAGTTCAGCCAGTGCCAGCGCCGCCTGGGTGCACTTGCCGCCCGCCATGGTGGTCGCGCCGCTACGAGAGCAGGCACGCGCTTCAAACCAGGTTGCCAGCGCATCGCCGATACCCGCCGCTAACAGACGCGCAGGTGCGCCAGCGACGATTTTGGTGTCGACAATGACCATATTCGGGTTATTTGGCAACATCAGATAGCGGTCAAATTCACCATCATCGGTGTAGATAACAGACAATGCGCTGCACGGTGCGTCGGTAGAGGCGATAGTCGGTGCGATCGCTACCGGAACACCCATGAAATGTGCCAGTGCTTTGGCAGTATCGAGAGTTTTTCCGCCACCGATACCGAGAATTGCGCCACACTGCGCAGTCTCCGCGATGCCACGCAGACGGTCGATCTCATTTTGCGAACATTCACCGCCAAACGGCGCAATTTCTACTACCAGTCCAGCATCTTTAAAGCTTTTCTCGACAGTGGATTGAGCAAAACCTAAAACAAATTTGTCACCCACCACTAACCAGCGTTCTGCCAGCGGCTTCAGGTATTCGCCCAGACGATTAATCACATCAGCGCCCTGGATGTATTTACCCGGTGATTGAATAATGCGGTCCATAATTGCTCCTTTAGAGATGAGTAGTGCCAAATGCGGCATTCCAGTCGTGTTCGAACTTCTCTATAGCTGACTCTACCGCAGGGGTGTTGAGCATTTGTTGCGCTACATCTAAGGGCAGGGTGATGGATTCACATCCTGCCAGTAAACAGTCCAGCGCCTGACGCGGCGTTTTAAAGCTGGCCGCCAGCACCATGCTTTCTGGTGCGTGCATTTCTAACAGTGCTTGCAGCTCCTGAACCGTACGAATGCCGTCTCCGCCCTGGGCATCTACGCGGTTAACATACGGAGCAACGTATTTTGCCCCTGCCAGTGCGGCTAATAACCCTTGTGCGGCGCTATATACAGCGGTGCCAAGTGTAGTAATACCCTCTTTTTTCAGTATTTTAATTGCTGCCAGACCTTCGGAAGTCACCGGGATTTTCACCACAATACCCGGAATGGCGTCGCGCAGGCGCTTCGCTTCTTCCACCATCCCCTGCGCGTCGCGGCTCATGGTCTGAGCAAACAGAATGCCCTCATCACCAATCGCTTTTTGCAGACGCGGCAGCACTTCCCATATGGACTCCTTGCTGGCAGCGATAATGCTCGGGTTAGTTGTCACCCCGGCAATCGGGAATATGCGTGCCAGACGTTCGACTTCTGCGACGTTAGCGGTGTCCAGATACAGTTCCATGATGTTTCCTTTTACAGTTCCAGTTCATGTTGCAGCAGGCTGGCGATAGCGTCGGCAGAGGCGGCGTTAACCAGCGCGTTACGGAATTCTTCGTGCATGATGCGGCGAGCGAGGCGCGAGAAAATGCGCATGTGCTGATCGCCCGCAGCGTGTTTGTTCAGCGTTAACATAATGATGAATTGCGCTTCATCATCGCCCCAGCGCACCGGCGCTTGCAGACGCGCTACGCTGATGGTGGATTGCTCAATATGTTCCGATTTGCTGTGGGGAATGGCAAAACTAAAGCCCAGACCGGTAGAGAAAACGGCCTCGCGCGCCCACAAGTCGGCTTCCAGTTTACGCGGATAGCGGCAGCGGCCCGCCAGCAGCAGGTTATCGGTCATGCCTTTGAGCACTTCTTCTTTGCTGCGCCAGTCGCTTTCCAGTGTGATGCACTCGGCGGTGACCAGCGGTGCGTCTTGTTGGGTCATGCGGAATTGCGCCAGCAGATGTTCCACTTCCAGCGAAGTACGGCAGGCCATTGCCTGGTTGAGCAACTTGCGGCACTCACGGCTATCAAGTTGCGCCATTCGCGCTTTCGCCGCCGGAATTGACGGTGCGCTCATGCTCAGCTCATCCAGCCCTAAACCGACCAGCAATGGCAGCACGGAACCTTTCGCTCCCAGTTCACCGCACAGACCAATCCATTTGCCCTGGCGATGCACCGCCTGCACGGCGTAATCGAGCGCCCGCAAGAATGCTGGATTCAGGCTGTTATAGTGACGAGTAACCTTAGCGTTATCGCGATCCACTGCCAGCAGATATTGCGTCAGGTCATTACTACCGATACTAAAGAAATCAATCTCTTCGCAGCATTGATCGATGATGAACATCACCGACGGCACTTCCAGCATAATGCCGAGCTGGATCTTCTCATCAAACGGAATGTGTTCGTTACGCAGTTGCTGTTTGGCTTCCGCCAGTTTTTCTTTCACCCATAAGATCTCTTCCATTGAAGAGATCATCGGGATCATGATTTTCAGGCTGCCGTGAGCGGAGGCACGGAGAATCGACCGTAGTTGTGTGGTAAATAACGACGCGTACTCTTCATAAATACGCACGGCGCGATAACCGAGGAACGGGTTTGCCTCTGCGGGAATGTTCAGATAATCAACGGGTTTGTCACCGCCAATATCCATAGTGCGCACAATAATGCTGCGTCCGTTGGCGGACTCCAGCGCCTGACAAAAAATGTTGTACAGCTCGCTTTCGCCCGGTGCACTGGTGCGATCCATATAGAGCATTTCAGTGCGGAATAAACCAACGCCTTCCGCACCATTGCCGAATGCGGCCTGCGCTTCCACGGAGTGAGCGATGTTAGCGGCAATTTCAATGCGGATACCGTCAGCGGTACGGGCTTGTTGGGTCAGCCAGACACGCTGTTGCTCACGCAGGGCGTCCTGTACGCGGGCTTCCTGCTGATAATAACGAGCTACGGCTTCCCCTGGCTCAACCACAATCGCCCCAGCGTTGCCGTCGATATAAATCGTTTGATGCTGCCACGGAGTGAGGGCATCAATATCCACACCAACCAGCGTCGGAATGTTGAACGAACGGGCAAGGATCACCGTATGTGAGGTGGTGCCGCCGCTTTTGAGCAACAATCCTTTGAGGTGATTTTTATCCAGTTCGAGGAACTGGCTGGGGGTCAGTTCATCAGCCATACAAATGGCGGGCTGCGTCAGTTTGCCCGGTGCCGGGAAGCGTTGCTCACCGTAGATTTGCTGGAGTAACTGGAAGCAGACGTCGCGTACGTCCAGGGCACGTTCTTGCAGGTAGCTGCTGCTGGAACGAGCGAACTCTTCGCAGAAGTGGTGTGCACTGGCGACAATCGCTTCGGCACAGCTTAATCCCTCGCTGACGCCTGCCAGTAAGTGCTGACGTAAAGAAGTATCGCCAGCCAGGGATCGGTGAGCTTCCAGTATCGCGCTGGTAGCACCGTCGCTATCCAGCAGACGAAATTCAATGTTTTTCATCACCAGTGTCAGGCCGTTTTCCAGCGCGGATTGCTCGGCGTCAACGCCTTTGGCAGCAGGAAGATTACCCAGCGCATTGAGATCTAAAGAAGAGATCGGCGTCAGAATGCCGCCTGCGCTACCGCTGCACACGGTGCGGGCGCGGATAATTTGCGGATTCAGATTGGTCAGTGAAACCGGCAGGGGTTCCAGTTCGTCAGATTTAACTTCCACCAGCGGCGCATCGCAGTGGGGGAATTCATCGCGCAGCCATTGGCTTAAACGCTGGTACGCTTCCTGTTCGTCGGCCCCGGAAATCAGTAACTGGCAGTTATCGCCCACCAGCGTATCGGTGCCAATCAGCGCAAGAGCGCTTTTGGCGTTGCCCTTACGGTCAGTGCGCAGGTTATGCCACTCAATTTGTGATGAAAAAGTATTACACAGCGTTTCAACGTGGCTTGCCGGACGCGCATGTACGCCGTTAGGTAGCTCACAAATAAATTCCACAATCAGGGCCATTGCCTCTCTCCCGGTACGGTTTTCTGTTTACAGGATAAGAGCGCACGGCAACGGCCTGCCATGTGACAAATCTGCCAAAAGCTGGACAAATGTAATGTAACCGTCAATTTGCGACGCGTCTCACAAGACGCCGTTTTGCGGCATGCTCCCGGATTATCGCAAGTTATGAGGCGGATCGCATTTTTGTACTGATATTACAAAAGTCCAGTAAATGGCCTTTTTATCCACTGTTTGCTCCGCCTGCGATTGCCTATTGTTTCCTCCATCAAAAATATGGACATGGGCTTTTGCAAGCCCGGGAGCAGCTTATGAATGAGTTGGTGCAGATCCTGAAAAATACCCGTCAGCATTTAATGACGGGCGTTTCACACATGATTCCCTTCGTGGTATCGGGCGGTATTTTGCTGGCGGTTTCCGTCATGTTGTATGGCAAAGGTGCAGTGCCGGATGCCGTCGCCGATCCGAATCTGAAAAAACTGTTTGATATCGGCGTTGCAGGTTTGACGCTGATGGTGCCTTTCCTCGCCGCTTACATCGGTTACTCCATTGCAGAACGTTCTGCGCTGGCTCCATGCGCTATCGGTGCCTGGGTTGGTAACAGCTTTGGTGCGGGCTTCTTTGGTGCACTGATCGCCGGGATTATCGGCGGCATCGTGGTGCATTACCTGAAGAAAATTCCGGTGCATAAAGTTCTGCGTTCGGTGATGCCAATCTTCATCATTCCGATCGTCGGCACACTGATTACCGCAGGCATCATGATGTGGGGGCTGGGCGAGCCTGTGGGGGCATTGACCAACAGCCTGACTCAGTGGCTTCAGGGGATGCAGCAGGGCAGCATTGTTATGCTGGCGGTGATCATGGGCCTGATGCTGGCGTTCGATATGGGCGGTCCGGTTAACAAAGTGGCCTATGCCTTCATGCTGATTTGCGTTGCTCAGGGTGTTTATACCGTGGTGGCCATTGCTGCCGTGGGTATTTGTATTCCGCCGCTGGGGATGGGGCTGGCGACGCTGATTGGTCGTAAAAATTTCTCCGCAGAAGAGCGCGAAACCGGTAAAGCGGCGCTGGTGATGGGGTGCGTTGGGGTTACTGAAGGGGCGATTCCTTTCGCCGCTGCCGATCCGCTGCGTGTTATTCCTTCCATCATGGTCGGTTCAGTTTGTGGTGCGGTAACTGCGGCACTGGTCGGTGCACAGTGCTATGCAGGTTGGGGTGGTCTGATTGTGCTGCCGGTGGTTGAAGGCAAGCTGGGTTATATCGCAGCAGTGGCTGTCGGAGCAGTGGTGACGGCAGTCTGCGTGAACGTGCTGAAAAGTCTGGCGCGTAAAAATGGGTCTTCGACTGATGAAAAAGAAGACGACCTGGATTTGGATTTTGAAATTAATTAATTGAGGAACGAGCCATGACGAAAATTATTGCAGTAACCGCGTGTCCATCTGGTGTTGCCCATACCTATATGGCGGCAGAGGCGCTGGAAAGTGCCGCGAAAGCGAAAGGCTGGGAAGTGAAAGTAGAAACCCAGGGGTCAATTGGTCTGGAAAATGAACTGACAGCGGAAGACGTGGCGAGCGCCGATATGGTGATTCTGACCAAAGATATCGGCATCAAGTTTGAAGAGCGTTTTGCTGGCAAGACCATCGTGCGCGTCAACATCAGCGACGCGGTAAAACGCGCTGATGCCATTATGAGCAAAATTGAAGCTCACCTGGCACAAACCGTTTAAGTTCTTATCCCGCCCGTAAGGGCGGGTTCGCTTTCCCACAGGAGTTCCTCATGACGAATCGTATCTCTCGCCTCAAAACTGCACTGTTTGCCAATACCCGTGAAATCTCGCTGGAGCGTGCGCTGCTTTATACCGCCAGCCATCGGCAAACCGAAGGCGAACCGGTGATATTGCGCCGGGCGAAAGCAACAGCGTATATCCTTGAACATGTTGAAATTTCGATTCGTGATGAAGAACTGATTGCCGGTAACCGCACCGTAAAACCGCGCGCCGGGATTATGTCGCCGGAAATGGACCCTTACTGGCTGCTGAAAGAGTTGGATCAATTCCCGACGCGTCCGCAGGACCGCTTTGCTATCAGCGAAGAAGATAAACGTATCTACCGCGAAGAGTTGTTCCCGTACTGGGAAAAACGTTCGATGAAAGATTTCATCAACGGGCAGATGACGGATGAAGTAAAAGCCGCGACCAGCACGCAGATTTTCAGCATCAACCAGACGGATAAAGGCCAGGGGCACATTATTATTGATTACCCGCGCCTGCTGAATCACGGGCTGGGGGAGCTGGTGGCACAGATGCAGCAACATTGTCAGCAACAGCCGGAGAATCACTTTTATCAGGCAGCGCTGTTACTGCTGGAAGCCTCGCGGAAACACATTCTGCGTTACGCTGAACTGGCGGAAACGATGGCGGCAAACTGCACAGATGCCCAGCGTCGCGAAGAACTGCTGACTATTGCGGAGATCTCCCGCCATAACGCCGAACATAAGCCGCAGACGTTCTGGCAGGCGTGCCAGTTATTCTGGTACATGAACATCATTCTGCAATACGAATCCAACGCCAGTTCTCTGTCTTTAGGGCGCTTCGACCAGTATATGTTGCCGTTCTATCAGGCATCATTAACCCAGTGCGAAGATCCGGCGTTCCTGAAAGAACTGCTCGAATCTTTATGGGTGAAATGCAACGATATCGTGCTGTTGCGCTCCACCAGTAGCGCGCGTTATTTCGCCGGTTTCCCGACCGGCTATACCGCACTGCTCGGCGGGTTAACCGAGAACGGACGTAGCGCGGTGAACGTACTTTCGTTCCTCTGTCTCGACGCCTATCAAAGTGTGCAATTACCGCAACCGAACCTGGGGGTGCGCACTAACGCCTTGATCGACACGCCGTTCCTGATGAAAACCGCAGAAACTATTCGCCTCGGTACCGGTATTCCGCAAATCTTTAACGATGAAGTGGTGGTGCCAGCGTTCCTCAACCGTGGCGTTTCGCTGGAAGATGCGCGCGACTATTCCGTAGTGGGCTGCGTGGAATTATCTATTCCCGGCAGAACCTACGGCTTGCATGACATCGCGATGTTTAACCTGCTGAAAGTGATGGAAATCTGCCTGCATGAAAATGAAGGTAACGCTGCGCTGACTTATGAAGGTTTACTGGAACAGATCCGCGCCAAGATCAGCCACTACATCACCCTGATGGTAGAGGGCAGCAATATTTGTGATATCGGCCATCGCGACTGGGCACCTGTACCGCTGCTCTCGTCTTTTATCAGCGATTGTCTGGAAAAAGGTCGCGATATTACCGATGGCGGCGCGCGTTATAACTTCTCCGGCGTACAGGGGATCGGTATCGCCAACCTGAGCGATTCTCTCCATGCGTTGAAAGGGATGATTTTTGATCAACAGCGTTTAAGTTTTGACGAATTGCTGTCGGTATTAAAAGCCAACTTCGCAACGCCAGAAGGCGAAAAAGTCCGTGCTCGCTTAATTAACCGCTTCGAGAAATACGGTAACGATATCGACGAGGTGGATAACATCAGCGCCGAACTGTTACGCCACTACTGCAAAGAAGTGGAAAAATACCAGAACCCGCGCGGCGGCTACTTCACGCCGGGATCGTATACCGTTTCTGCTCACGTCCCGTTGGGATCGGTGGTTGGCGCGACGCCAGACGGTCGTTTTGCCGGTGAACAACTGGCAGACGGCGGCTTGTCACCCATGCTGGGCCAGGACGCACAAGGGCCAACGGCGGTACTGAAGTCAGTCAGTAAGCTCGATAATACGCTGCTGTCTAACGGTACGTTGCTGAACGTGAAATTCACTCCGGCGACCCTGGAAGGTGAAGCGGGATTACGCAAACTGGCCGACTTCTTACGGGCATTTACCCAGCTTAAGTTACAACACATTCAGTTTAACGTGGTGAACGCCGACACGTTGCGGGAAGCGCAACAGCGCCCACAAGATTATGCCGGGCTGGTGGTGCGCGTTGCCGGATACAGCGCCTTCTTTGTCGAATTGTCGAAGGAGATCCAGGATGACATCATCCGCCGGACAGCGCATCAGCTGTAACGTTGTGGAAACGCGCCGCAATGATGTGGCGCGCATTTTCAACATTCAGCGTTATTCACTGAATGACGGCGAGGGCATTCGTACGGTGGTCTTTTTTAAAGGCTGTCCGCATCTTTGCCCATGGTGTGCTAATCCGGAGTCGATCTCCGGCAAAATCCAGACGGTACGCAGAGAGGCGAAATGTCTGCACTGTGCGAAATGTTTGCGTGATGCGGATGAATGCCCCTCCGGGGCGTTTGAACGGATTGGCCGCGATATCAGCCTTGACGCGCTGGAACGGGAAGTGATGAAAGATGACATTTTCTTTCGCACGTCCGGCGGCGGCGTCACGCTTTCTGGCGGCGAAGTGTTAATGCAGGCGGAGTTTGCTACCCGTTTTTTACAGCGGCTGCGGTTGTGGGGCGTGTCATGCGCCATTGAAACTGCCGGAGACGCGCCAGCCAGCAAGCTGTTACCGCTGGCGAAATTGTGCGATGAAGTGTTGTTCGATTTAAAAATTATGGACGCGACTCAGGCGCGGGATGTGGTGAAGATGAACCTGCCACGCGTGCTGGAGAATCTGCGTTTGCTGGTGAGTGAGGGCGTCAACGTGATCCCGCGTTTACCGCTGATCCCTGGTTTCACGCTCAGCCGGGAGAATATGCAGCAGGCGCTGGACGTGCTGATCCCGCTGAATATCAGGCAGATCCATCTGTTACCGTTTCATCAGTACGGCGAACCGAAATACCGCCTGCTGGGGAAAACATGGTCGATGAAAGAGGTGCCTGCGCCGTCGTCAGTCGATGTGGCAACGATGCGTGAAATGGCAGAGCGGGCCGGATTTCAGGTTACCGTGGGAGGTTAAAATGGCATACCTGGTGGCAGTAACCGCCTGCGTAAGCGGCGTGGCGCATACTTATATGGCGGCGGAACGGCTGGAAAAGTTGTGCCTGTTAGAGAAGTGGGGCGTCAGCATTGAAACTCAGGGCGCGCTGGGAACGGAGAATCGTTTAGCGGACGAGGATATCCGTCGGGCGGATGTTGCTCTGTTAATTACGGATATCGAGCTTGCCGGTGCTGAGCGATTTGACCATTGCCGCTATGTGCAATGCAGCATCTACGCATTCCTGCGTGAGCCGCAGCGGGTGATGAGCGCGGTGCGCAAAGTGCTTTCTGCGCCGCAGCAAACCCATCTCATTCTGGAGTAGTCGGTTTTTCTGTCAGTTGGCTGTGGTACTGCCGACGATATTCCGACGGTGAGCGTTCGGTATTTTTACGAAACAGACGGCAGAAGTAGTTGCTGTCGACAAAGCCGCAGGCGTGCGCCACTTCTTTTACCTTCAGGTCATAGCCTTTCAATAACGTCTTAGCGTGCTCCAGTCGCGTGTGATTCAGGTATTCGTTAAAACCAATGGCCCCCGTTTTTTGAAACAGGTGCGAGAGGTAATTTGGTGAAATATAAAACGCCTGTGCAACAGATTCGCGGGTAAGCGCGGAGGCATAGCGTTCGTCGATATAATCGCGAATAGCTTCAAATAGTGCCTGGCTGCGTGAGGCGGTCTGGATTTGGCTGCCGAGCAAATCGCGGCAGTGGCTAAGCAGGCTGGCGACGATAAGCCTTGCCGTTTGCTGCTCCTGCGGCTGCATTTGCATTTCATTGAGCGTTTGTAGCAGAAAAGAACCTATGCGTGGGCCGCGCCGGGCGACGTGTTGCTTCGCCAGATTTTGATATTGTTTGCCATCCCATTGCACGACGCTGAAGCCGAGTTGCTGTTTGCCAAACAGCACGCTAAAGGTAGTGGCGGGGGCTTGCCATTGTGGAAAATTCCAGCCACCAGCAGGAACGTACAACACATCGCCGGGAACTAACGTTGCTCCAGCACCGGTATCAACAAACTCACCTTCCAGCACAATTTCCAGCCGTGGAAAATCGACCTGATACGCAAGATCGGGCACCGGGCCGTTACTGCTGGCAAAGTAAATCTGGCGCAGGGACAGCGGGCCGTTGATCAGGCGGGAGAGCAGATAGCTGACGTCGTGATACATGTTATTCCCTTAGGTATGTAGACGGGAAAACAGTAACTGGCATTATTAAAAAAGGCCACCTGAAAAGTGTGGCCTGAGGGGAGTTCGATGTAAACATTGCGGCAGTATCGCATCCGGCAAATAGCGCCAGACGCGATACAAAGGTCATTTACTGATTACCTACCTGGTCGCCATATGGCAGCGTGTCGTAATCGATCAGCGCGTTTTTCTTGTACGGGTTACCAATCCAGCGGGTAGTTTCTTTGAACTGCGGATTCACCACTGAACGGGTTGGATCGTAACCGTCGTAAGATAAGCCCGCCAAATCTGACCAGGTGTGGATCAGTTCCGCAAGGCTGTATTTACGATCAACATCCTGTGAGAAATCACGCGGATGAGCCGCTTGCCATTTTTCCGACGTCCACAGCAGGAACGGAATGGTGTACATATGACGCGTCGGGTTGTCTTCGTTACGCCCCTGAGTTTTGTGCGGCGGCGTGTCGTAAACCTCTTCACCGTGGTCAGAGAAGTAAACCAGGAAACCGTTCGGGTCTGCTGCTTTAAAGTCTTTAATCAGGCTGGCAACCACATGATCGTTATACAGGTTAGCGTTGTCATAATCGTTATATGACTCCAGCTCTTCCGCGTTTAATCCCGGCGGAACATGATCGGTATTGCCATCAAACTTGCCCTGATTTTCCGGGTAGCGGTATTTGTATTTGATATGCGTACCCAGCAGATGAACGATGATCAGTTTCTTCGGCGCAGGGTCATTCAGCACTTCCTGGAACGGCTTCAGCACGTTGGTGTCGTATTCACGCGCACTCTGCGTACGTTGCTGGTTCATGTAGTACTGCTTGTCGGTCTGGCGCGAAAATACCGTCAGCATGGTATTGCGGGCGGTCATCGTCTGCTGGTTGGTGATCCAGAAGGTTTTATAACCCGCCTGTTTCATCATGTTCATCAGCGACGGCTGTGTCAGGTACAGGTCCGGGTTCTTTTCATTGGCAAAGGTCAGCGCCTGTTGCAGGATTTCAATGGTGTACGGACGAGACGTCACCACGTTATTAAACACGGTCAGATTCGGATCGGTTTTATGCAGTGCATCCAGCTCCGGCGTGGTTTCACGCGGATAACCGTACAGACTCATGCGTCCACGCTGGGTCGATTCGCCAATTACCAGCACTAAGGTGCGCGGTTCGTTACCCGATTCATCTTTGAAATTAGCCAGCGGCGGCAAGGCATTATTTTCATTCAGTAGCTTTGTTAGCGAGTTTAGTTGCTGACGATACTGATAATAGCCGGTCAGGAATTGCCACGGTGCGGCAGGCTCCATACGCGATGCCAGGTTATCCAACGTTTTCTCAAATGGCTTGTTTTTGATAAACGTATTCATGGCGATCGGATGCAGAATCAAGCCATAAAGTAGGGCAAAAGAGACAACATAACGCCACGGCTTTGGAATATAGACCGGGCGCAGGCGTGTCCACAGCAGAACTGCCACTGCCGTATAGGCCAGCGCGATAAGCACAATTTTCAGGCTGAAATACTGGCTTAAATACTCGCTGGCTTCGTTGGTGTTGGTTTCGAACATCACAAACAGAACGCTCTGCGAGAACTCCTGACCGTAGATGACGTAGTAGCACAGCGCCGCCAGAGAGGCCGCCCATAGCACCACGCCGATTACTGCGGCAATAATTTTAATCCGCTTCGGAAAGAGGAATACCGGGATCAACCACAGCGAACTGAATAACAGCGAGTCGCGAATGCCATTAGTGCCACTATAACCACTGATGTAAATAATGGCCTGTAGCAGAGTAGAGAAAAACCAAAAGTAGAGCAGTGCCCAACCCAGGGCTTTCCAGCTAAAAAGGGGTTTAGCCTGGACTTCTGTGGAATGCATAGTAAGAACCTGTCTTGAAAAAAATATCGCCGAATGTAACGACAATTCCTTAAGGATATCTGAAGGGATATCCAGAATTTGAATAAAATGCAGACAGAAATATATTGAAAACGAGGGTGTTAGAACAGAAGTATTTCAGAAAACCCTCGCGCAAAAGCACGAGGGTTTGCAGGAGGGGAAGATTAGCCGGTATTACGCATGCCTGCCGCAATCCCGGCAATAGTGACCATTAACGCCTGCTCGACGCGAGGATCCGGCTCATGGCCTTCTTTTTCTGCCTGGCGGGAGCGGTGCAGCAACTCGGCCTGCAATACGTTCAGCGGGTCGGTGTAAATATTCCGTAGCTGAATAGACTCTGCAATCCACGGCAGATCGGCCATCAGATGGGAATCGTTGGCAATCGCCAGCACCACTTTGATGTCTTCTTCTTGCAGGTTGCGTAACTCTTTACCTAACGGCCACAGTGCTTTGTCTACCAGGCGTTGGTCATAGTATTCCGCCAGCCACAGGTCTGCTTTGGCGAAGACCATCTCCAGCATGCCGAGACGCGTCGAGAAGAATGGCCAATCGCGGCACATGGCTTCCAGCTCGCTCTGTTTGCCGTCTTCGACCACTTTTTGCAGCGCCGTACCTGCACCCAGCCAGGCGGGGAGCATCAGGCGGTTTTGTGTCCAGGCAAAAATCCACGGAATAGCGCGCAGTGACTCAACGCCACCGGTCGGGCGACGTTTGGCCGGACGTGAACCCAGCGGCAGTTTGCCCAGTTCTTGTTCCGGCGTAGCGGAGCGGAAGTAAGGCACAAAATCTTTGTTTTCACGTACGTAGCCACGGTAGAGATCGCAGGAGATGACTGACAGTTCATCCATAATGCGACGCCAGCTCTCTTTCGGCTCAGGTGGTGGCAGCAGGTTGGCTTCCAAAATCGCCCCGGTGTACAGCGACAGGCTGCTGACGGTGATTTCTGGCAGACCATATTTAAAGCGGATCATCTCGCCCTGTTCAGTCACGCGCAGGCCGCCTTTCAGGCTTCCTGGCGGTTGTGACAGCAGCGCCGCATGAGCAGGTGCGCCGCCGCGACCAATGGAACCGCCGCGACCGTGGAACAACGTCAGTTCAATACCCGCTTTTTCGCAGGTTTTGATTAATGCATCCTGTGCCTGATATTGCGCCCAGGAAGCCGCCATCACGCCCGCATCTTTTGCTGAGTCGGAATAGCCAATCATCACCATCTGTTTGCCCTGAATCAGGCCGCGATACCAGTCGATATTCAGCAACTGGGTCATGACATCGTTGGCGTTGTTCAGGTCATCGAGGGTTTCAAACAGCGGAGCAACCGGCATTGCAAACCCGATACCCGCTTCTTTCAGCAGCAGGTGGACAGCCAGCACGTCGGACGGCGTTTTCGCCATCGAGATCACGTAGGCGGCAATGGAGCCTTGCGGCGCTTCGGCAATCACCTGGCAGGTATCGAGCACTTCGCGCGTTTCGGCGCTTGGTTGCCAGTTGCGCGGCAGAAGCGGACGTTTGGAGTTCAGTTCGCGGATCAGGAACGCCTGTTTGTCGGCCTCTGACCAGCTTTCGTAGTCGCCGATACCGAGGTAGCGGGTCAGCTCGCCCAGCGCTTCGGTATGGCGGGTGCTCTCCTGACGGATATCAATACGGACCAGCGGTACGCCGAAACATTTCACGCGGCGCAGGGTGTCGAGCAGATCGCCGTTGGCGATAATACCCATGCCACACGCCTGAAGTGACTGGTAGCAAGCGTAGAGCGGTTCCCAAAGTTCTTCGTTTTGTGTCAGCAGGCCTTCTGGTTTTGGCAGTTCTTCGCCTTTCAGGCGCGCTTCCAGCCATGCCTGTGTCGCCATCAGGCGAGAACGCAGGTTTTTCATCAGATAGCGATACGGTTCTGCGGCACCTTCTTCGCCAACCAGCGCCAGCAGTTCAGGGGTCGCTTCAACCATCGACAGTTCAGAAACCAGCACCTGAATATCTTTCAGGAACAGATCGGTGGCTTTCCAGCGACTGAGCAGCAGGACGTGGCGGGTGATATCGGCAGTGACGTTCGGGTTGCCGTCGCGGTCACCGCCCATCCACGAGGTAAAACGGACCGGAACAAATTCGACGGGCAGTTTGTAGCCGAGATTCTCTTCCAGTTGTTCGTTCAGTTCGCGCAGGTAATTCGGTACGCCTTGCCACAGGCTGTTTTCTACTACGGCAAAGCCCCATTTGGCTTCATCTACCGGGCTTGGACGCAGTTTACGGATTTCATCGGTATGCCATGACTGGGCGATCAACTGGCGCAGGCGGCGCATCAGCTGGTTGTGTTCGTAGTCGGCGATATCTTTGTTATCGAGCTGTTTTAAACAGGCGTTCACTTCCACCATTTTGTGGATCAGTGTACGACGGGTAATTTCGGTTGGGTGAGCCGTGAGGACCAGTTCCAGCGACAGCGATTCCACTGCTTTTTTGATGGTGTCTTCGCTCAGTTCCGGCTGGTTTTTCAGTTTACGCAGGGTGCGGGCGATCACTTCCGGGTTGCTGGCAGCTTCGCCTTTCGGCGAAATGCTGTGGTATTGCTCGGCGGTGTTGGCCAGGTTCAGGAATTGACTAAACGCACGCGCAACGGGCAGCAGCTCGTCGTTCGACAAATTTTGTAAGGTGGTGAGCAACTCCTGGCGGTTAGCATCATTGCCAGCGCGTGAAGATTTCGACAACTTACGGATAGTTTCTACGCGTTCAAGAATGTGTTCTCCTAACGCATCCTTGATGGTTTCTCCCAGCACTTTGCCGAGCATACTGACATTACTACGCAATGCGGAATATTGTTCGTTCATATTACCCCAGACACCCCATCTTATCGTTTGATAGCCCTGTATCCTTCACGTCGCATTGGCGCGAATATGCTCGGGCTTTGCTTTTCGTCGTCTTTTATAAAGCCACGTAAAAGCGGTGACGTCAAATGCTGCGAAATCGCTTCAGCAAACGAATAAATAGCAGGAATTTACGTCATTAAATTCACGACGCTTTAAATAAGTGTAACTTATGGGAATGTTAAAAAATCGCCTCGAGTAACACCAAAGGTGTAGGTCGGATAAGATGCGTAAGCATCGCATCCGACATTGTTTGGCCTACGTTTTAATGCCAGCAAAAATGGTGAATCACCTGGGTGATCAGTTCGCGGGTGGGCTTGATAAACCTCGTCTCCAGATATTCATCAGGCTGATGAGCCTGATTAATTGAGCCAGGCCCCAGAACCAGCGTCGGGCATAACGTTTGAATAAACGGCGCTTCGGTACAGTAATTCACCACTTCGGTCTTTGCTCCGAGCAATTTCTCAACCACTTCAACCAGTTGATGATTCGGTGGGCATTCATAGCCAGGGATCGGCGGATGCAGCTCGTCGACCGTCAGACGACCCGGCCAGCGTTCGCTCACTGGAGCCAATGCATCGTTGAGCAAACCATTAAGTTCATTGAGTGTCATGCCTGGCAGCGGACGAATATCCATATGCAACTCACAGCAAGCGCAAATACGGTTAGAAGCGTCGCCACCGTGGATATGCCCGAGGTTGAGCGTAGGGTATGGCACGGTAAACGCTTCGTAGTGATAACGTTCTTTCAGGTTATCGCGCAATTGCAAAATATGCCCGATGGCGTCGTGCATTAGTTCGATAGCGTTAACTCCGCGAGCTGGATCGCTGGAGTGGCCCGACTGGCCCTGAATACGGATGGCGTTAGAGATATGACCTTTATGTGCGCGTACCGGTTGTAGTGACGTCGGTTCGCCAATGATGGCGCAATCCGGGCGCAGGGCGGTAGTTTCGGCAAAATAACGCGCTCCGGCCATACTGGTTTCTTCATCGGCAGTCGCCAGAATGTAGAGCGGTTTTTTCAGTTTCGTGACGTCGACTTCGCGTAGCGCATCAAGGATAAACGCAAAAAAGCCTTTCATGTCGGCGGTGCCTAAGCCGTAAAGCTTGCCGTCATGCTCCGTCAGTGTAAACGGATCGCGCGTCCAGCGTCCGTCATCAAATGGCACCGTATCGGTATGCCCCGCCAGCAACAAACCGCCAGCCCCCTGTCCGGTACTTGCCAGCATATTAAATTTGTTGCGAGTTCCTGGCACAGGCTGCACTTCCACATTGAAGCCTAAATCTTTAAACCAGTCCGCCAGCAGAGTGATTAAATCTGCATTGCTTTGATCGAGTGCCTCTTCCGTGGCGCTTATTGAAGGTGTGGCAATCAGAGCACGGTAAATCTCGATAAATGGCGGTAATTTGTTTTTCATTGTTGACACACCTCTGGTCATGATAGTATCAATATTCATGCAGTATTTATGAATAAAAATACACTAACGTTGAGCGTAATAAAACCCACCAGCCGTAAGGTGAATGTTTTACGTTTAACCTGGCAACCAGACATAAGAAGGTGAATAGCCCCGATGTTGAATACGCTGATTGTGGGTGCCAGCGGCTACGCTGGCGCAGAGCTAGTGACCTATGTAAATCGCCATCCGCATATGAACATAACCGCTTTGACTGTTTCAGCGCAAAGCAATGATGCGGGAAAGTTAATCTCCGATTTGCATCCGCAGCTAAAAGGCATCGTTGATCTGCCGTTGCAGCCGATGTCGGATATCAGCGAGTTTAGCCCAGGGGTGGACGTGGTGTTTCTCGCCACCGCCCATGAAGTTAGCCACGATTTAGCGCCGCAATTTCTTGAAGCCGGCTGCGTGGTGTTCGACCTTTCCGGCGCGTTTCGTGTTAACGACGCCACCTTCTATGAAAAATATTACGGCTTTACCCATCAGTATCCGGAACTGCTGGAACAGGCAGCCTACGGTCTGGCGGAGTGGTGCGGTAATAAATTAAAAGAAGCGAACTTGATTGCCGTGCCAGGCTGTTATCCGACGGCGGCACAGCTGGCGCTGAAACCGTTGATTGATGCCGATCTTCTTGACCTCAATCAGTGGCCGGTAATCAACGCCACCAGCGGCGTGAGCGGTGCAGGACGTAAGGCAGCGATTTCAAATAGTTTTTGTGAAGTGAGCCTGCAACCGTATGGCGTCTTTACTCATCGCCATCAACCAGAGATCGCCACACACCTCGGTGCTGACGTTATCTTCACCCCGCATCTGGGCAATTTCCCGCGCGGCATTCTCGAAACCATTACCTGCCGCCTGAAATCGGGTGTGACCCAGGCGCAAGTCGCGCAAGCGTTACAGCAGGCGTATGCCCATAAACCGCTGGTGCGGCTGTATGACAAAGGCGTTCCGGCGCTGAAAAATGTCGTTGGGCTGCCATTTTGCGATATCGGGTTTGCCGTTCAGGGCGAGCATTTGATCATTGTGGCGACCGAAGACAACTTACTGAAAGGCGCGGCGGCACAAGCGGTACAGTGCGCCAATATTCGTTTCGGCTATGCGGAAACGCAGTCTCTTATTTAAGGGTGCAATGATGAATCCATTAATTATCAAACTGGGCGGCGTACTGCTGGATAGTGAAGAGGCGCTGGAACGTCTGTTTAGCGCACTGGTGAATTATCGTGAGTCACATCAGCGTCCGCTGGTGATTGTGCACGGCGGCGGTTGCGTGGTGGATGAGCTGATGAAAGGGCTGAATCTGCCGGTGAAAAAGAAAAACGGCCTGCGGGTGACGCCTGCTGATCAGATTGACATTATCACCGGAGCACTGGCGGGAACGGCAAATAAAACCCTGCTGGCATGGGCGAAGAAACATCAGATTGCGGCCGTAGGTTTGTTTCTCGGTGACGGCGACAGCGTCAAAGTGACCCAGCTTGATGAAGAGTTAGGCCATGTTGGACTGGCGCAGCCAGGTTCGCCTAAGCTTATCAACACCTTGCTGGAGAACGGTTATCTGCCGGTGGTCAGCTCCATTGGCGTAACAGACGAAGGGCAACTGATGAACGTCAATGCCGATCAGGCGGCAACGGCGCTGGCGGCAACGCTGGGCGCGGATCTGATTTTGCTCTCCGACGTCAGCGGCATTCTCGACGGCAAAGGGCAACGTATTGCCGAAATGACCGCCGCGAAAGCAGAACAACTGATTGAGCAGGGCATTATTACTGACGGCATGATAGTGAAAGTGAACGCGGCGCTGGATGCTGCGCGCACGCTGGGCCGCCCGGTGGATATCGCCTCCTGGCGTCATGCGGAACAGCTTCCGGCACTGTTTAACGGTATGCCGATGGGTACGCGGATTTTAGCTTAAGTTTTGTTAGCCGGAGGCGCAGCTTTCCGGCATTAAATTTCAAAATAAGGAAACAGAGTTATGGCACTTTGGGGCGGGCGTTTTACCCAGGCAGCAGATCAACGGTTCAAACAATTCAACGACTCACTGCGTTTTGATTACCGTCTGGCGGAGCAGGATATTGTTGGCTCTGTGGCCTGGTCCAAAGCCCTGGTAACGGTCGGTGTGCTGACCGCAGAAGAGCAGGCGCAACTGGAAGAGGCGCTGAACGTGCTGCTGGAAGATGTTCGCGCCAGGCCACAACAAATCCTTGAAAGCGACGCCGAAGATATCCATAGCTGGGTGGAAGGCAAACTGATCGACAAAGTGGGTCAGTTAGGCAAAAAACTGCACACCGGGCGTAGCCGTAATGACCAGGTCGCGACTGACCTGAAACTGTGGTGCAAAGATACCGTTAGCGAGTTGCTGACGGCTAACCGCCAACTGCAATCGGCGCTGGTGGAAACCGCGCAGAACAATCAGGACGCGGTAATGCCAGGTTACACTCACCTGCAACGCGCCCAGCCGGTGACGTTCGCGCACTGGTGCCTGGCCTATGTTGAGATGCTGGCGCGTGATGAAAGCCGCTTGCAGGATGCGCTTAAGCGTCTGGATGTTAGTCCGTTAGGCTGTGGCGCACTGGCGGGAACGGCCTATGAAATCGACCGTGAACAGTTAGCAGGCTGGCTGGGATTTGCCTCAGCGACCCGTAACAGTCTGGACAGCGTTTCTGACCGTGATCATGTGCTGGAACTGCTTTCTGCTGCCGCTATCGGCATGGTGCATCTGTCGCGTTTTGCTGAAGATCTGATTTTCTTTAACACCGGCGAAGCGGGATTTGTGGAGCTTTCTGACCGCGTGACTTCAGGTTCATCATTAATGCCGCAGAAGAAAAACCCGGATGCGCTGGAGCTGATTCGCGGTAAATGCGGTCGTGTGCAGGGCGCGTTAACCGGCATGATGATGACGCTGAAAGGTTTGCCGCTGGCTTACAACAAAGATATGCAGGAAGACAAAGAAGGTCTGTTCGACGCGCTCGATACCTGGCTGGACTGCCTGCATATGGCGGCGCTGGTGCTGGACGGCATTCAGGTGAAACGTCCGCGTTGCCAGGAAGCGGCTCAGCAGGGTTACGCCAACGCCACTGAACTGGCGGATTACCTGGTGGCGAAAGGCGTACCGTTCCGCGAGGCGCACCATATTGTTGGTGAAGCGGTGGTGGAAGCCATTCGTCAGGGCAAACCGCTGGAAGAACTACCGCTCAGTGAGTTGCAGAAATTCAGTCAGGTGATTGGCGAAGATGTCTATCCGATTCTGTCGCTACAATCGTGCCTCGACAAGCGTGCGGCAAAAGGCGGCGTCTCACCGCAGCAGGTGGCGCAGGCGATTGCTTTTGCGCAGGCTCGGTTGGGGTAAGAACATTTATATGTACAAATTTGAGCCTGGCTTATCGCCGGGCTTTTTTATGGCAAAAAAAAGCGGATCCTGGAGATCCGCAAAAGTTCACGTTGGCTTTAGTTATTCGAGTTGAGAAACTCTCGAAACGGGCAGTGACTTCAAGGGTTAAAAGAGGTGCCGCTCCGTTTCTGTGAGCAATTATCAGTCAGAATGCTTGATAGGGATAATCGTTCATTGCTATTCTACCTATCGCCATGAACTATCGTGGCGATGGAGGATGGATAATGAATATTCGTGATCTTGAGTACCTGGTGGCATTGGCTGAACACCGCCATTTTCGGCGTGCGGCAGATTCCTGCCACGTTAGCCAGCCGACGCTTAGCGGGCAAATTCGTAAGCTGGAAGATGAGCTGGGCGTGATGTTGCTGGAGCGGACCAGCCGTAAAGTATTGTTCACCCAGGCGGGAATGCTGCTGGTGGATCAGGCGCGTACCGTGCTGCGTGAGGTGAAAGTCCTTAAAGAGATGGCAAGCCAGCAGGGTGAGACGATGTCCGGACCGCTGCATATTGGTTTGATTCCCACGGTTGGACCGTACCTGCTACCGCATATTATCCCGATGCTGCACCAGACCTTTCCAAAGCTGGAAATGTATCTGCATGAAGCACAGACCCACCAGTTACTGGCGCAACTGGACAGTGGCAAACTTGACTGCGTGATCCTCGCGCTGGTGAAAGAGAGCGAAGCATTCATTGAAGTGCCATTGTTTGATGAACCAATGCTGCTGGCTATCTATGAAGATCACCCGTGGGCGAACCGCGAATGCGTACCGATGGCCGATCTGGCAGGGGAAAAACTGCTGATGCTGGAAGACGGTCACTGTTTGCGCGATCAGGCAATGGGTTTCTGTTTTGAAGCCGGGGCGGATGAAGATACACACTTCCGCGCGACCAGCCTGGAAACTCTGCGCAACATGGTGGCGGCAGGTAGCGGGATCACTTTACTGCCTGCACTGGCTGTGCCGCCGGAGCGCAAACGCGATGGGGTTGTTTATCTGCCGTGCATTAAGCCGGAACCACGCCGCACTATTGGGCTGGTTTATCGTCCTGGCTCACCGCTGCGCAGCCGCTATGAGCAGCTGGCAGAGGCCATCCGCGCAAGAATGGATGGCCATTTCGATAAAGTGTTAAAAAAGGCGGTTTAAACCGTTTAACGCAGCTACCCGATAGGCTTCCGCCATCGTCGGGTAGTTAAAGGTGGTGTTGACGAAGTACTCAATAGTGTTGCCGCCACCTTTCTGTTCCATAATCGCCTGACCGATATGAATAATTTCGGCAGCGCGCTCACCAAAGCAGTGAATACCCAGAATCTCTTTCGTTTCCCGATGGAACAAAATTTTCAGCGTGCCCACGTTCATGCCGACGATTTGTGCGCGTGCCAGATGTTTGAACTGGGCGCGGCCCACTTCATATGGCACTTTCATCGCGGTCAGCTGCTGTTCGGTTTTGCCCACAGAGCTGATTTCCGGGATGGTGTAAATGCCGGTAGGGATATCTTCAATCAGATGTGCGGTGGCTTCACCTTTCACCAGCGCCTGCGCGGCAATGCGCCCCTGGTCATAGGCTGCCGACGCCAGACTCGGATAACCAATCACGTCGCCCACCGCGTAAACGTGCGGCTGCGCGGTCTGATACATGCTGTTGACCTTCAGCTGTCCACGACTGTCAGTTTCCAACCCAATGTTCTGTAACGCCAGCGAATCGGTATTACCCGTGCGACCGTTGGCATAGAGCAGACAGTCAGCTTTCAGTTTTTTGCCCGACTTCAGATGCATGATCACACCGTCGTCACAGCCTTCGATCTTCTCGTACTCTTCGTTGTGACGAATCACTACGCCACTGTTCCAGAAGTGATAGGAGAGAGAATCTGACATCTCTTGATCGAGAAATGCCAGCAGGCGATCGCGGGTGTTGATCAGATCCACTTTTACATCCATACCGCGGAAGATCGACGCATATTCACAGCCGATCACTCCAGCACCATAGATAAGTACATGGCGCGGTTCGTGGTGCATGCTAAGAATTGAGTCGCTGTCGTAAATGCGTGGATGGGTGAAATCAACATCTGTTGGATGATATGGACGAGAGCCGCAGGCAATAACAAATTTTTCAGCGGTTAGTGTTTCGACGCTGCCGTCCGGGCAATCCAGCGCCAGCGTATGCTCGTCAACAAAGCGAGCGTTTCCCTGCAATATTTCACAGTGATTACGTTCGTAAAATCCCTGACGCATGCGCGTTTGTTGATTAATCACGTTATCGGCATGGTTAAGGATATCGGCAAAAGAAGAGCGGAGCAGTCGCGAATGGTCGCTGTATAGTGGGTTTTGATTAAATTCTATAATGCGGCTGACGGCGTGACGGAGAGCTTTCGACGGGATGGTACCCCAGTGGGTGCAACCGCCGCCAACATTTTGATAACGCTCGATAACTGCGACGCGCGCACCTTGCTTAACCAGGCCCATTGCAGCGCCTTCGCCGCCGGGGCCGGAACCTATTACTATGGCATCGTAATCGTAGGAATGTGGCATGGTAGGGCTTACCTGTTCTTATACATAAAAGCAACAGAATGGTAACATTTTATCGCGGGTAAGCCAATTGATCCCCGTCATTTATCTGGCTATATCGTGAGCGGCCTTTGCTTTGTCTGTTTCTTACTTTTGACCTGAACGTTTTATTGGATTTTTATCGACGATACTCTCCGTTTAAGCGGCAGGTTTCCGTTGTACGTAAAAGAACCGGCCAAAGAATTGCAGTAAATATGTTTTATTGCGTTACCGTTCATTCACAACACTGGAGCAATCCAGTATGTTCATTCTCTGGTATAGTGCCAGCAGTACTTTTGGCAAGGATTCAGACATCGTGATGGGCGTAAGAGCGCAACAAAAAGAAAAAACCCGCCGTTCGCTGGTGGAAGCCGCATTTAGCCAATTAAGTGCTGAACGCAGCTTCGCCAGCCTGAGTTTGCGTGAAGTGGCGCGTGAAGCGGGCATTGCTCCCACCTCTTTTTATCGGCATTTCCGCGACGTAGACGAACTGGGTCTGACCATGGTTGATGAGAGCGGTTTAATGCTACGCCAACTCATGCGCCAGGCGCGTCAGCGTATCGCCAAAGGCGGGAGTGTGATCCGTACCTCGGTCTCCACATTTATGGAGTTCATCGGTAATAATCCTAACGCCTTCCGGTTATTATTGCGGGAACGCTCCGGCACCTCCGCTGCGTTTCGTGCCGCCGTTGCGCGTGAAATTCAGCACTTCATTGCGGAACTTGCGGACTATCTGGAACTCGAAAACCATATGCCGCGTGCGTTTACTGAAGCGCAAGCCGAAGCCATGGTGACGATTGTCTTCAGTGCGGGGGCCGAGGCGTTGGACGTCGGCGTCGAACAACGTCGGCAATTAGAAGAGCGACTGGTACTGCAACTGCGAATGATTTCGAAAGGGGCTTATTACTGGTATCGCCGTGAACAAGAGAAAACCGCAATTATTCCGGGAAATGTGAAGGACGAGTAATGAAACAAGCAAATCAAGATAGAGGTACGCTGCTGCTGGCGCTGGTGGCTGGCTTATCGATTAATGGTACTTTCGCAGCGCTGTTTAGCTCCATTGTGCCATTTTCTGTATTCCCGATTATTTCCCTGGTGCTGACGGTTTATTGCCTGCATCAACGTTATCTTAATCGCACCATGCCGGTAGGCTTGCCGGGTCTGGCTGCTGCCTGTTTTATTCTCGGCGTACTGCTGTACAGCACGGTAGTTCGTGCGGAGTATCCGGATATCGGCTCTAACTTCTTCCCGGCAGTACTCTCCGTCATTATGGTGTTCTGGATTGGCGCGAAGATGCGTAACCGTAAGCAGGAAGTTGCTGAGTAATCGGAATCATGCCGGATGCTGATGCATCCGGCATGGGTTTTACTTCGCGGTCAGTAATACGCCGCACTCCATATGGTGCGTGTAGGGGAACTGATCAAACAGAGCCAGACGTTCAACCTTGTGCGTCTGGCTTAATGTTTCCAGATTCTTGCATAACGTTTCCGGATTGCAGGAGATATACAGAATACGTGGATACGCCTGCACCATTTTCTCGGTTTCACCGTCCAGACCGCTGCGTGGTGGGTCGACAAAAATGGTTTCGCACTGATAACTCTTTAAATCGATCCCTTGCAGGCGGTTAAACTCGCGTACGCCATTCATCGCCTGAGTAAATTCTTCTGCCGCCATACGAATAATTTGTACGTTATCCATATGGTTAGCGGCAATGTTGTATTGCGCGGCAGCGACCGACGGCTTAGCGATTTCGGTGGCTAATACCCGATCAAAATTGCGCGCCAGTGCTAATGAAAAGTTACCGTTGCCGCAGTACAGCTCCAGTAAATCGCCTTTTGAGCCTTTGGTTACGTCCAGCGCCCATTCCAGCATCTGAATATTCATCGCCGCGTTCGGCTGGGTAAAGCTGTTTTCTACCTGACGGTAGATCATCTCTTTCCCTGCGACCGGCAGACGTTCATCGATGTAATCTTGATCCAGCTCGATTTTGGTTTTCGTTGCCCGACCAATCAGATGCACATTCAGATTCTGCGCTCGCAGTGCATCGCGCAGGGCTTCCGCTTCCTGACGCCACTCATCATCCAGCTTCTTATGGTACAGCAGGGAAACCACCGCCTGATTACTCAGCGTGGTGAGGTAATCAATCTGGAACAACTTGTGGCGCAGAACGGGATTATTACGCACACCCGCAATCATCGCCGTCATCAACTGGTTGATAAGTTCACTGGCGGCGGGGAAGCTATCCACGCGGATGCGGCTTTTGGTTTGTTGATCGAAAATGATGTGATACAGGTCATCGCCATCGTGCCAGATGCGGAACTCCGCACGCATCCGGTAATGACTGACCGGCGAGCGAAACACTTCCGGAACCAGGTCAGAAAACGGTGCCATCATACTTTGCAAACGTACCACTTTTTCGGCTAACTGCGCTTCATACTGTTCTGTTGGAAGGTGTTCGGGGGTCATGATGTATCCTGAAAAATTAAAGTACGCGGCGATTGTAGGGATTGCTCATCAGATGTCCAGATCTTGATGTATTCCTATTTGTGAGCTACGTCTGGACAGTAACTTGTTACAACCTGTAGCATCCACTCGCCGGTCCTGTGAGTTAATAGGGAATCCAGTGCAAATCTGGAGCTGACGCGCAGCGGTAAGGAAAGGTGCGATGATTGCGTTATGCGGACACTGCCATCCGGTGGGAAGTCATCATCTCTTAGTATCTTAGATACCCCTCCAAGCCCGAAGACCTGCCGGCTAACGTCGCATCTGGTTCTCATCATCGCGTAATATTGATGAAACCTGCGGCATCCTTCTTCTATTGTGGATGCTTTACAATGATTAAAAAAGCTTCGCTGCTGACGGCGTTTTCCGTCACAGCCTTTTCCGCTTGGGCACAGGATACCAGCCCGGATACTCTCGTTGTTACTGCTAACCGTTTTGAACAGCCGCGCAGCACTGTGCTTGCACCAACCACCGTTGTGACGCGTCAGGATATTGACCGCTGGCAGTCGACCTCAGTCAATGATGTTCTGCGCCGTCTTCCGGGTGTCGATATCACCCAAAACGGCGGTTCAGGTCAGCTCTCATCTATTTTTATTCGCGGTACAAATGCCAGTCATGTGCTGGTGTTAATTGATGGCGTCCGCCTGAATCTGGCGGGAGTGAGTGGTTCTGCCGACCTTAGCCAGTTCCCTATTGCGCTTGTCCAGCGTATTGAATATATCCGTGGACCGCGCTCCGCTGTTTATGGTTCCGATGCAATAGGCGGGGTGGTGAATATCATCACGACGCGCGATGAACCCGGAACGGAAATTTCAGCAGGGTGGGGAAGCAATAGTTATCAGAACTATGATGTCTCCACGCAGCAACAACTGGGGGATAAGACACGGGTAACGCTGTTGGGCGATTATGCCCATACTCATGGTTATGATGTTGTTGCCTATGGGAATACCGGAACGCAAGCGCAGACAGATAACGATGGTTTTTTAAGTAAAACGCTTTATGGCGCGCTGGAGCATAACTTTACTGATGCCTGGAGCGGCTTTGTGCGCGGCTATGGCTATGATAACCGTACCAATTATGACGCGTATTATTCTCCCGGCTCACCGTTGCTCGATACCCGTAAACTCTATAGCCAAAGTTGGGACGCCGGGCTGCGCTATAACGGTGAACTGATTAAATCACAACTCATTACCAGCTATAGCCATAGCAAAGATTACAACTACGATCCCCATTATGGCCGTTATGATTCGTCCGCGACGCTGGATGAGATGAAGCAGTACACCGTCCAGTGGGCAAATAACGTTACCGTTGGCCACGGTAATATTGGTGCGGGCGTTGACTGGCAGAAGCAGAGCACGGCACCGGGCACAGCTTATGTTAAGGATGGATATGATCAACGTAATACCGGCATCTATCTGACTGGGCTGCAACAAGTCGGCGATTTTACGTTTGAAGGCGCAGCCCGCAGCGACGATAACTCACAGTTTGGTCGTCATGGAACCTGGCAAACGAGTGCCGGTTGGGAATTCATCGAAGGCTATCGTTTTATCGCTTCTTATGGCACGTCGTACAAGGCACCTAATCTTGGGCAACTGTATGGTTTCTACGGAAATCCGAATCTGAATCCTGAGAAAAGCAAACAGTGGGAAGGCGCGTTTGAAGGCTTAACCGCTGGGGTGAACTGGCGTATTTCCGGATATCGTAACGATGTCAGTGATTTGATCGATTATGATGATCACACCCTGAAATATTACAACGAAGGGAAAGCGCGGATTAAGGGCGTCGAGGCGACCGCCAATTTTGATACCGGACCACTGACGCATACTGTGAGTTATGATTATGTCGATGCGCGCAATGCGATTACTGACACGCCGTTGTTACGCCGTGCTAAACAGCAGGTGAAATACCAGCTCGACTGGCAGTTGTATGACTTCGACTGGGGTATTACTTATCAGTATTTAGGCACTCGCTATGATAAGGATTACTCATCTTATCCTTATCAAACCGTTAAAATGGGTGGTGTGAGCTTGTGGGATCTTGCGGTTGCGTATCCGGTCACCTCTCACCTGACAGTTCGTGGTAAAATAGCCAACCTGTTCGACAAAGATTATGAGACAGTCTATGGCTACCAAACTGCAGGACGGGAATACACCTTGTCTGGCAGCTACACCTTCTGAACCACGTCCCACCGTGCTGGTGTTTGACTCCGGCGTCGGTGGGTTGTCGGTCTATGACGAGATCCGGCATCTCTTACCGGATCTCCATTACATTTATGCTTTCGATAACGTCGCTTTCCCGTATGGCGAAAAAAGCGAAGCGTTTATTGTTGAGCGAGTGGTGGCAATTATCACCGCAGTGCAAAAACGTTATCCCCTTGCGCTGGCTGTGGTCGCTTGCAACACTGCCAGTACCGTTTCACTTCCTGCATTACGCGAAAAGTTCGACTTCCCGGTTGTTGGTGTCGTGCCGGCGATTAAACCTGCTGCACGTCTGACGGCAAATGGCATTGTCGGATTACTGGCAACCCGCGGAACAGTTAAACGTTCTTATACTCATGAGCTGATCGCGCGTTTCGCTAATGAATGCCAGATAGAAATGCTGGGCTCGGCAGAGATGGTTGAGTTGGCTGAAGCGAAGCTGCATGGCGAAGATGTTTCTCTGGATGCGCTAAAACGTATCTTGCGTCCGTGGTTAAGAATGAAAGAGCCGCCAGATACCGTTGTACTGGGGTGTACCCATTTCCCTCTACTACAAGAAGAACTGTTACAGGTGCTGCCAGAGGGAACCCGGCTGGTGGATTCTGGCGCAGCGATTGCTCGCCGAACGGCCTGGTTGCTAGAGCATGAAGCCCCGGATGCAAAATCTGCCGATGCGAATATTGCCTTTTGTATGGCAATGACGCCAGAAGCTGAACAATTATTGCCCGTTTTACAGCGTTACGGCTTCGAAACGCTCGAAAAACTGGCAGTTTTAGACTGATTTGGTTGAATGTTGCGCGGTCAGAAAATTATTTTAAATTTCCTCTTGTCAGGCCGGAATAACTCCCTATAATGCGCCACCACTGACACGGAACAACGGCAAACACGTCGCCGGGTCAGCGGGGTTCTCCTGAGAATCTCAACAGAGAAAAGCAA
>NZ_JBJQMA010000034.1:0-36905 GCF_046486065.1 Escherichia sp. WS547
GCTGAATTCACTGTCGGCGAAGGTAAGTTGATGACTCATGATGAACCCTGTTCCATGGCTCCAGATGACAAACATGATCTCATATCAGGGACTTGTTCGCACCTTCCTTAGCTAACTTACGAAAGGAGTTTAATAAAACTGTAAGAAAAAATTTTCTTATCAAACTTGCAAAAACCTCCGAAGCATCTGGAAGATTCAACGCCGAAGACCTTTTAAGAATGAGAAAGGGCAATGTTCCTCTAAATTATAATGTTCACCATAAACTATCTCTAGATGATGGTGGTACTAATGATTTCGAAAATTTAGTATTAATCGAAAACGAACCATATCATAAAGTTTTTACTAACATGCAATCACGAATAGCTAAGGGAGTATTAGTAGGTGAAAGCAAAATCACTCCCTGGGCCATTCCATCTGGCTCAATTTATCCTCCCATGAAAAATATTATGGAACCCACAAAATGATGACTAAGACCCAAATAAATAAATTAAAAAAAATGATGAATGATTTAGACTATCCATTTGAAGCACCGCTTAAGGAATCATTTATTGAAAGTATAATCCAAATAGAATTTAATTCTAATTCAACTAATTGCCTGGAGAAGTTATGTAATGAAGTTAGTATTCTTTTTAAGAATCAACCTGATTATCTTACTTTTTTAAGAGCAATGGATGGATTCGAAGCTAATGGATTACGATTATTTAGCCTCTCGATTCCAGAACCTTCAGTTAAAAACCTTTTTGCCGTAAATGAATTTTATAGAAATAATGATGATTTCATAAACCCTGATCTACAAGAACGGTTAGTGATCGGTGATGATAGCATTTCAATATTTACTTATGACATTAAAAATAACTTTTTTGAAATTAGAGATAATATTGGCACCGAAAATATATTCAGTTCGTTTAGTGATTTCTCTTCATTCTTAAACGAAATCATGGACAGTTGTTCATAATAATCAAAAGATAACAAAAATCATTGTAAACCATGCCATCTTTTTAGAGATTACCAGCAGAAAATTCCTTGTTCGAAACTTAGCAATGCAAGCTATGGAAAAACTTACAACGGAACTACACTCCTTAAGTGAGATGGACCGAAGACATGTAATCTCTATTTTAGCCGAAATAGCTAATGGCTATGATGATTTTAGTGACATGTTGATTTAGTTAGAATTTCACCCGAATCATAAGATTCTGATATCTTAAATAAGAAAATCCCGTTCGACGTTCTGAAAAAGAAATCACAAAATATTAGCAGATACTTATTTCGTGACTGTATATTATCCGATGAACTTTTTTCAAAACCAGCATTTAATAATATCTTTGACGAAGATGAACACGCCTTTTCTCAAAGTATAACGCAAGAATAATAATATAACGTTCAACAATAATATTTATTATAATTATGATTACTTATCACGACGCATTCGCGAAAGCGAACCATTACCTTGATGATGCAGATCTCCCTGTCGTCATCACTCTGCATGGACGTTTTAGCCAGGGCTGGTATTTCTGTTTCGAATCACAAGAATTTCTTGAATCTGGTGATGAGGCCGCGCGCTTAGCCGGTAACGCACCTTTTATTATTGATAAAGACAGTGGTGAAATTCATTCCCTTGGAACGGCAAAGCCGCTGGAAGAATATCTACAGGATTATGAAATAAAAAAGGCTACCTTCGGCTTGCCCTGACAATACGGCCCTCTTCCCACGAAGAGGGCCGCTAACCTTAATAACCCGCCGTTAAATCATCCACCGAGCGCGGGTCGGATGCCCCATACAACTCGCCGTCCGGCCCAACCATAATGCTTTGTGTACTGCCCATCGCCTCTTTCAGCGCCACTTTCTGACCTTTTGCTTCCAGCAGCTTGATCGTATCCGGGCTAAACCCTTTTTCGACACGCAGCTCGTCCGGCAACCACTGATGGTGGAAACGCGGCGCATTGGTCGCTTCGGCGACGTTCATGCCATAATCGATACTATTCACTACCATTTGCAGCACGGTAGTGATGATCCGGCTACCGCCTGGGCTACCAGTCACTAACCAGGTTTTACCGTCTTTCGCCACAATGGTTGGTGACATCGACGACAGCGGGCGTTTATTCGGCCCGACGGCGTTGGCATCACCGCCCACCAGCCCGTAAACGTTCGGTACGCCCGGTTTGGCGGAGAAATCATCCATCTGGTTATTAAGCAGAATACCGCTCTCGCCCGCGACAATGCCCGTACCGAAGGTGGTGTTCAGCGTATAGGTCACCGCCACCGCGTTACCATCTTTATCCACCACTGAGTAATGGGTAGTTTGATTACTCTCATAAGGCGCAAGCTTGCCGGGGCGAATTTCGCTGGATGGCTTCGCTTTATTGATATCAATTTGATCGGCAATAGATTTGGCATAGGCTTTATTGGTCAGCGCCTGCCACGGGACTTTCACAAAATCCGGATCGCCAAGATATTCCGAGCGGTCGGCGTAGGCGTATTTCTCCGCTTCTGCCATGATTTGCATCGCATCGGCGCTGCCAAAGCCGTATTTCTGCATATCGAAGTTTTCCAGGATATTGAGGATCTGCACGATATGAATCCCACCGGAAGATGGCGGTGGCATCGAGTAAACCTGATACCCGCGATATTCGCCGCTAATCGGTGTACGTTCGACCGCTTTATACGCCGCTAAATCTTCTTTAGTGATCAAGCCACCGTTTTTCTGCATCTCCTGAGCGATCTGCTCCGCTATTGTGCCTTTGTAGAATTCGTCCGGGCCGTTTTCGGCAATCATCTCCAGGCTCTTTGCCAGGTTCGCCTGCACCAGCTTGTCGCCCTTTTTCAGCGGCGCGCCCTCTTTCCAGAAGATAGCCTTGCTGTTTTCGTGATTCGGCAACACTTCGCTACCGTAGGTTTTGAGATCGTCAGCCAGCGCGTCATTAACGATAAAACCATCGCGTGCCAGTTTAAACGCCGGCTGCACCACTTTATTTAACGGCATGGTGCCGTACTTCTCCAGCGCCAGCGAGAAACCTGCGACCGTACCTGGCGTACCGGAGGCCAGATGCGAAGTGAGTGATTTTTTGCTGTCCGGGTTGCCCTGGTCATCGAGGAACATATTGCGGGTCGCTTTGGCGGGTGCCATTTCGCGGAAATCGATAGCGGTGGTATTGCCATTTTTCGAGCGGATCAGCATAAAACCACCACCGCCCAGATTCCCTGCCTGCGGATGCGTTACCGCCAGCGCGTAGCCCACAGCCACGGCGGCATCAACGGCATTCCCGCCCTCCTTGAGGATATCCACCCCCACCTGAGTGGCAGTAGCATCTACAGACGCCACCATCCCCTGTTTCGCGCGTACCGGATGGAAGACATCTTCCTCCACGCCATAAGAAACAGGTGGCGGAGGAGGCGCGGCGGCGGCGCTAAAACAACTTCCTGAGAGCAGAGCAGCAATGGCCACCCGGCGTAAAAACGTCGGTTTTATCATCGTTATTCTCCAGAGATTAAGGGGCAACCCCAGCTAAGCCTGGTATATAACTCTGAATTAATCATCGTTTTGCCGGGAAGCGAGTAAACTTAAAGGATATCTTCAGAGGAGGATACGCGATGAAACGACTTCTGATTCTTACGGCACTCCTGCCGTTTGTCGGCTTTGCACAGCCCATTAATACTCTGAACAACCCCAACCAGCCGGGATATCAGATCCCCAGCCAGCAGCGGATGCAAACCCAAATGCAAACGCAGCAAATCCAGCAAAAAGGGATGCTGAATCAGCAACTGAAAACGCAAACGCAGCTGCAACAACAGCATTTAGAAAACCAGATAAACAATAATTCTCAGCGGGTGTTGCAGTCACAGCCGGGGGAGCGAAATCCCGCCCGGCAGCAAATGCTGCCCAACACCAATGGCGGGATGTTAAACAGCAACCGTAATCCGGATAGTTCGTTGAATCAGCAGCATATGTTGCCGGAGAGGAGAAACGGCGACATGCTGAATCAGCCCGGCACGCCGCAGCCTGATATACCGTTGAAAACTATTGGGCCGTAAAGTTCGGACCAATCACATCAATCGCATCGGTACAGATGCAATCCACGCCCCAGCGCAGCAACTCTGCCGCGCGCTGGGGTTTATTGACGGTATAAACCAGAATCCGTAATCCGGCGTCTTTCAACTGCATCACTCGCGCTTTATCGAGCAACTTATGATTGAGATGAATAGAGACGCAGCCCAGCCGCGCGGTCAGTTCTCGCCAGTCGTCGCGCCACTCATCAAGCAATAAACCGCGCGGCAGTTCTGGTACTGCTTGTTGCGCGGCTTCTAAAGCATCAATCTCAAACGATGACAGCAGCGGCGACGTCATACCAGCCCACAGTTCGCGTGCAGCCAGCGCCACCATTTTGCCCGTTAATGGCCCGGTGCCAGTGGTGGGCTTGATTTCGATATTCGCCATCATCCCGTGTTCACGACAGCGTTCCGCCACCTGCGAAAGCAACGGCAGCGGCTCACCTTTAAACGCTTTGCTGTACCAACTGCCCGCATCCACGCGCAGTAAATCCTGCCAGTTCAGTTCACCCGCGACGCCCCAGCCGTTGCTGGTGCGTTCGAGATTGTCGTCATGGAGCAAGAAGATCTCGCCATCCTTCGATAACTTCGCGTCAAATTCGATCATCTTATGACCGTATTTTGCCCCCACGTCGATTGCCGCCAGGGTGTTCTCCGGGGCCAGTTTACCGCCGCCACGATGGGCGACGATGCGGGGATAAGGCCAGTTACTCATACTCGTTGTCCTGTTTCACCATCAAAAAGATGTAGCTGATTTTCCGGCAGATGCAGCCACAGCGTGCTGCCTGCCGTCGGGCGCTCCTGATGCGCCAGTCGCACCACCAGCTTCTGTTCGCCCCAGCGTCCGTGCGCCAGATTATCAGCGCCGAGGATCTCCAGCGTGTCCATCACCAACGGCACGCCACCTTCAGCCTGCGAACGTAGCGTAATATGTTCCGGGCGAATGCCGAGAGTCATTTTACGTCCAGCATACTGACGGTAGCCACCGTTTAGCGGCAGCGCGATACCGCCGTCCAGTTCGAAATGCGTACCTTCGTTATTCACACGCCCTGCCAGCAGATTCATCGCCGGACTGCCGATAAAACTCGCCACAAACAGGCTGGCGGGCTTTTCGTACACTTCAACTGGCGTGCCAATCTGTTCGGCAACGCCGCCGTTCATCACCATTACTCGCTGGGCGAGCGTCATCGCCTCAACCTGATCGTGGGTAACGTAGAGTGAAGTCGTTTTCAGGCGACGGTGCAGCTGTTGCAGTTCAAGACGCATCTGCACACGCAACTTGGCATCGAGGTTAGAGAGCGGCTCATCAAACAGGAACACTGCCGGCTCACGCACGATCGCACGCCCCATCGCCACACGCTGACGCTGACCGCCAGATAGCTCACGCGGGCGGCGCTTAAGCAGGCCGTCCAGCTCCAGAATGCGCGCCGCTTCTTTAACACGTTCGGCAATTTGTTGCTTGCCCATGCCGCGAATTTTCAGCCCCCACGCCATATTCTCCTCTACGCTCATATGCGGATAGAGCGCGTAGTTCTGGAACACCATCGCAATCCCGCGATCTTTCGGCTCCATTTCGGTGACACGCTTGCGGTCGATCCAGATATCGCCCGTCGTTACCCGCTCCAGTCCGGCCACCATTCGCAATAACGTCGATTTCCCGCAGCCAGACGGCCCGACCATCACGATAAATTCGCCATCCGCCACATCAAGGGTCAGCGGTTTAATGACCTGGGTTTTGCCATCCCAGCTTTTGGTTACTGCCTGTAATTTCAGTCCTGCCATCTTATTTCTCACTATCGACCAGGCCGCGCACAAAGGCACGCTGCATCACTAAAACAATCACCACCGGAGGGATCAGCGTTAACAACATCGCCGCCATCACCGAGTTCCATTCCGTGGTGCCTTCGCCTGTGGCGATCATCCCTTTAATCCCTGCTACGGTGGTGCCGAGATCCACATCGGTAATAATCAACAACGGCCACAAATACTGGTTCCAGCCGTAGATAAAGGTGATCACAAACAGCGCCGCCAGATTGGTTTTGGACAGCGGAAAAACGATGTCGCAAAAGAAACGCATTGGTGACGCGCCGTCGATCCGCGCGGCTTCCACCAGCTCATCCGGCAGCGTCATAAAGAACTGGCGGAACAGGAAGGTGGCGGTCGCCGAGGCCATCAGCGGCAGCGTTAAGCCGGCGTAGCTGTCGAGCATCTTCAGATTGGCGATGACTTCCACCGTCGGGAAAATACGCACTTCAACCGGCAACATCAGAGTGATAAAAATCATCCAGAAGAAGAGGTTACGCAGCGGAAAACGAAACCAGACAATGGCAAATGCCGAGAGCATCGAGACGGTAATTTTGCCGAGCGTAATGCTGAACGCCATCACAAAGCTGTTAAGCAACATCCGCCAGAAAGGCGCACTATTCGTGCCTACCCCGTTCACCCAGATGTTGTGGATGTTTTCCAGCAGATGTGGGCCGGGGATGAGCGTCATCGGCGTGGCGTAGACGGCCTGTTTATCCAGCGTCGCCGCGACAAACGCCACGTACAGCGGGAAGAGGATCACCGCGATCCCGAGGATCAGCATGGTATGGCTGAATATTGTCAGCCACGGACGGTTCTCAATCATTGGTAACGCACCTTGCTTTCAACATAGCGGAACTGCACCACCGTCAGCACGATGACGAGGAACATCAACACTACCGACTGCGCGGCAGACGAAGCCAGATCCAGTCCGGTAAAGCCTTCGCGGTAGATCTTATAAATCAGCGTCGTGGTGGCCTGAACCGGCCCGCCGGACGTGGCGGCGTCGATCACCGGGAAGGTGTCGAAGAAGGCGTATACCAGGTTCACCACCAGCAGGAAGAAACTCACCGGAGCGATAAGCGGCAGCGCAATCTTAAAGAAGCGGCGAATCGGCCCTGCACCGTCGATGGCTGCGGCTTCGATCAACGAACGGGGAATGGATTGCAGCGCAGCATAGAAGAACAGGAAGTTGTAGCTAATTTGCTTCCACACCGAGGCAAACACCACCAGGAACATCGCCTGACCGCTGTTTTGTGCGTGGTTCCAGTCATAGCCGAACTCAGCGAGAAAATGGGTGATCAGCCCGCGACCGGGGTTAAACAGGAAGATCCATAATACGGCGGCAACGGCGGGAGCCACAGCATACGGTAGCAGCATTAAGGTTTGATAGAAACGGCTGCCGCGCACGATGTACTCCACCAGCGCTGCGAAGAACAGCGATACCAGCAAACCGCTGACGGTGACAAAGGTGCTGAATTTTATCGTCGTCCAGAAGGAGTCGAGATAGTAGCTGTCATGAAACAACGTGACGAAGTTATCCAGGCCGACAAACTGGCTGGAGAAACCAAACGGATCGACGCTTTGTAGCGAGTACCACAACGCTTCGCCCGCAGGCCAGATAAAAAAGATAACGGTGATGATGAGCTGCGGCGCGACCAGCAAATAAGGCAGCCAGCGCGAGCGAAACACCGGACGGGATGATGACATTACGGTTAATTCCTGAACTGTGCCGGATGCGCTTCGCTTATCCGGCCTACACGCGATGCCAGGTCAGATAAGCGAAACGCATCCGACATTACACTGATTAAGACTTCGTCGATTTCTCAAAGCGGCGCAGCAACTGATTTCCACGCTCAACGGCGGTATCCAGCGCCTGCTGTGGCGTCTTCTTACCGGTCCACACGCTCTCCAGCTCTTCATCCACAATCACGCGGATTTGCGGCATGTTGCCCAGACGCAGCCCTTTGGTGAACGGCAACGGCGGCTTGTTCAGCATCTGACGCGTCGCGGTATCCGCCCCTGGGTTTTTCTCATAAAAGCCCTGCTCACGCGTCAGGTCATAGGCCGCTTTGGTGATTGGCAGATAACCGGTTTTCTGATGCCACTCAGCAGCGTTTTCTGGTTTCGCGAGGAAGTCGAGGAACTTCGCCACACCCGTATAAGTTTCTTTATCTTTGCCTTGCATCACCCACAGGCTGGCTCCACCGATAATGGCATTTTGCGGTGCATCTTTCGCATCGGCGTCGTAAGGCATCATGCCTACGCCGTAGTTAAATTTGGCGTACTCGCGAATGTTGGCAAGAGAACCGGAAGAGGCAGTGGTCATCGCGCAATCACCGTTATAGAACTTCTCAGTGGATTCATCCTTACGCCCGACGTAGCTGAAATCGCCCTTCTTGTTCATCTCTTCGAGCATAGTGATGTGTTTCACCTGCTCCGGCTTGTTGAACTCCAGCACCGCGTCTGTGCCGTCAAAGCCGTTGTTTTTGCTGGCAAACGGCAGACCGTTCCAGGCGCTAAAGTTTTCCAGTTGGATCCAGCCCTGCCAGCCGCTGGCGTAGCCGCACTTCATACCGGAGGCTTTCAGTTTCGCGGCATAGTCCGCCAGATCCTGCCAGGTTTTCGGCGGCTGTTCCGGGTCTAAACCGGCTTTCTTGAAGGCGTCTTTGTTGTAATAGAGAACGGGAGTCGAGCTGTTGAACGGCTGGGAGAGTAAGTGGCCGGTTTTGCTGTCGGAGTAGTAACCTGAAACCGTCGGCACAAACTGCGACTCATCGAACTGAATCCCCGCCTCTTTAAACACGTCATATACTGGTTTAATGGCTTTCGACGCCATCATGGTGGCGGTGCCAACTTCATAAACCTGCAAAATAGCAGGCGCGTTGCCGGTACGAAATGCGGCAATCCCCGCGCTTAAATTCTGTTCGTAGTTGCCTTTATAGGTCGGTACAATTTTGTAATCCGGGTTTTCGGCGTTAAAACGTTGGGCCAGAGAATCCACCTCTTTACCCAGTTCCCCTTCCATAGAATGCCAGAACGGAATGGTCGTCACTGCCTGTGCATTCCCCATTAACGCCAGTCCGAGCGCCAGTGCTGAAGCTGTATAATGTAACGGTTTCATCGTTTATCTCTCTTGTTGTACCGAATGCGCGAATTCACGCGTTTTATGCTCGCGGGGTAACATGACATGCTCGAATTACAGAAAAATAACTTTTTTGTTACATTTGTAAGATAGTAAGGTGTCAGAAAGATGACAAGGCGGTGACGGTACGGGTGAGGGAAAATGGGAGATGGGGCACGGATAAGCGGGAAAAATAGAAGGTCTGAATCAAACTCTACAGATTGCTCATCGTTTCATGCCGGATGCGGCGTAAACGCCTTATCCGGCCTACAAGATCGTGCAAATTCAATATATTGCAACTCACCCAGTAGGCCTGATAAGCGCAGCGCATCAGGCAATTTTACATTTGTAACCTGTCTCAAAGGAGTCTTTTGACTCCTTATCAATCAACGTGTTATTACCCGCCTAAATACGCACTTCTCACCGCTTCGTTTGCCAGCAGCGCATCGCCGGTATCGGAGAGCACCACATGACCGTTTTCCAGCACGTAGCCGCGATCAGCGAGCTTTAGCGCCTGGTTGGCGTTCTGCTCGACGAGGAAGATGGTCATCCCCTGCTCGCGCAGTTGTTCGATGGTGTCGAAAATTTGCTGGATGATAATCGGTGCCAGCCCGAGCGATGGCTCATCAAGCAGTAGCAAACGCGGGTTACTCATCAAAGCGCGACCAATCGCCAGCATCTGCTGTTCACCGCCAGACATAGTGCCCGCTCGCTGAACACGGCGCTCATGGAGACGCGGAAACAGTTCATAGACCCACTTTATGCGCTCCTGGAACTGGTCGCGTTCGGCAAAAAAGCCGCCCATCGCCAGGTTCTCTTCCACCGTCATCCGCGAGAAAACACGACGCCCTTCCGGGACAATCGCCACCGCTTCGCGCATGATTTTCGCCGTCTGCCAGTCGGTAATGTCTTTATCATCAAACACAATTCGCCCGCCGGTGGCGCGCGGGTCGCCGCATAATGTGCCGAGCAAGGTGGTTTTCCCCGCGCCGTTCGCGCCAATGAGGGTGACAATCTCGCCCTCATTGATATGCAGGCTCACCTCATGCAGCGCCTGGATTTTGCCGTAGTGAGCGCTGACTTTGTCAAAGGACAACATGACTTTTTCCATCTTATGCCTCACCTAAATAGGCACGGATCACGTCCGGGTTATTACGGATCTGCTCCGGCGTACCGTTTGCCAGCGGCGTCCCCTGGTTGACCACGTAAATTCGGTCTGAAATCCCCATCACCAGCTTCATATCGTGTTCAATCAACAAGATAGTGGTGTTGTGATGGTTACGCAGTTCGGCAATCAGCTCATCCAGCTCTTTCGTCTCTTTTGGGTTAAGACCCGCCGCCGGTTCATCGAGCATTAAAATCTCCGGCTGCGTCACCATACAGCGGGCAATCTCCAGACGGCGCTGGTCACCATAGGCCAGGTTACTCGCCTGACGGTTGGCGTGTTCCAGCAAACCAATGCGCTCAAGCCAGGTGGCGGCGCGGTCGAGTGCTTCACTCTGGGCGCGACGGAAAGAGGGGGTTTTCAACAGGCCGGAGAACAGCCCGGTTTTCAGTTGCTGATGCTGCGCCACCAGCAGGTTTTCAATCACCGTCATTTCACGGAACAGACGCACATGCTGGAAGGTGCGCACCACGCCCATGCGGGCGATTTGCTGCCCCGGTAAACCTTCCAGGTGCTGATCGCGCAGTAAAATGGTACCGCCGGTGGGTTTGTAGAATCCGGTCAGGCAGTTGAAGACCGTGGTTTTTCCGGCACCGTTAGGGCCGATTAACGAGACGATCTCCTGCGGGTACAATTCGAGATTGACGTTGTTCACCGCCAGCAGGCCGCCGAAGCGCATCATCAGGCCGTTAACGGATAATAATGGCTGACTCATGCCTGCTCTCCTTTCGCTGCGCCGTTTTTCAGCTTCAGTTGCGGGCGCGTCATGGGCAGCAAGCCCTGCGGACGCCAGATCATCATCAGCACCATCAAACCACCGAGCATTAACATGCTGTATTCGTTGAAATCACGCATCAACTCGCGCGATACCACCAGCAGAACAGCCGCCAGAATCACTGCAAATTGCGAGCCCATACCGCCGAGCACCACTATCGCCAGTACAAAGGCTGATTCAGCAAAGGTGAAGGATTCCGGGCTGACAAAGCCCTGACGCGCAGCAAACAGCGTTCCGGCAAAACCGGCAAACGCAGCGCTGATGGTAAAGGCAGTCAGCTTGATACGACGCGGGCTTAAGCCCAGCGAACGACAAGCGATTTCATCTTCACGCAACGCTTCCCACGCACGCCCCAGCGGCATCCGCAGCAGGCGGTTAATGACAAACAGGCTTAACACCACTAGCAGCAACGCCACCAGGTACAGGAAGATAACGCGATCGGAGGGATCGTATTTCAGGCCAAAGAAATTACTGAACGTGTCCCAGCCGCCTTCACGGGCGGTACGGCTGAACTCGAGTCCGAAGAGCGTCGGTTTCGGGATCTGACTGATACCGTTCGGTCCGCCGGTAATTTCGGTGTTATTGAGCAGCAATATGCGCACAATTTCGCCGAAACCGAGGGTAACGATCGCCAGATAGTCACCGCGCAGACGCAACACCGGGAAGCCGAGCAGGAAGCCCGCCGCCGCCGCCATCAACCCGGCAATCGGCAGACAGGTCCAGAAGCCCAGACCGTAATAGTGATTGAGCAGCGCAAAAGTGTAAGCGCCGATGGCGTAAAAGCCGCCGTATCCCAGCACCAGCAGACCAGAAAGACCTACCACCACGTTCAGCCCGAGACCGAGAATAATGTAGATCATGGTCAGGGTGGCGATATCCACCGTCCCACGTGAAACCATAAACGGCCACGCCACCGCAAGCACCAGCAGCGCCACGAGAAACAGCTTTTGCTTCACCGTGGAGCCATCAATCGCTGGCAGAATAAACTTCGGCCCGGAAACGCTTTTTAGCCCTTTCTGGAAAGCCGGTCGCAAAAGCTGGAAGAAAAAGACCACCGCCGTGCCGATAAACACCCATTCCCAACGGACGTCTGAAGCGCTATCGACCACCAGTTTGGTGCCATCCAGCTCGAGTTGCACGCCCATAAAGACGCCCGCCAGCACAAAGAACATCACAGCAGAGAGCAGCGCCATTGCAATATGCATCGGTTTCATACTTTCTCTACCTCCGGGCGACCCAGAATACCGGTCGGCATCACCAGCAGCACCAGAATCAGCAGGGCGAATGAGACCACATCTTTATATTCCGTACTCAGATAGGCAGAAGAGAGCGCCTCCGCAATCCCCAGGATCAGGCCGCCAATCATCGCCCCCGGAATGCTGCCAATCCCACCGAGCACCGCTGCGGTAAAGGCTTTCATCCCGGCCATAAAGCCGATGTAGGGGTTAATGACGCCGTAGAACTGACCGAGCAGCACACCCGCCACCGCCGCCATCGCCGCGCCAATCACAAAGGTCAGCGCAATCACCCGATCGGTGTTGATGCCAAGCAGGCTCGCCATTTTCAGATCTTCCGCGCAGGCACGGCAGGCGCGCCCCATACGGGAATAACGAATGAAAATCGTCAGCGCCAGCATGGCGAGGAAAGTAACAATCCATATCACCGCCTGCATGGTGGTAATAGAGGCAGAGAAGTTTTCGCTATGGCCCACCACCCACTGACCGTTAAACAGGCTGGGCAGCGCCACGTCGCGCGAACCTTCGGTCAGGCTAACGTAGTTTTGCAGGAAGATAGACATGCCGATTGCGGAAATAAGCGCAATCAGGCGCTTAGAGTTACGCACCGGGCGGTAAGCCACCCGTTCGATACTCCAGCCGTAGGCGCTGGCAATGACGATTGCGCCGACGAATCCCGCCGCCACCAGCAACCAGCCGGTATCAATGCCCAGCATCATCAGTGCAGCGATGATCATAAAGGAGACGTAGCTGCCAATCATGTAAACCTCGCCGTGGGCGAAGTTGATCATGCCGATAATGCCGTAAACCATGGTGTAGCCGATGGCTATCAGCGCGTAGGTACTGCCCAGCGTGACGCCGTTAAACATCTGCTGCAAGAAATACAAAAACTGCTCAGACATAAGGTAACCTTTCTAAACCCGCCCGTTTTTCACGGGCGGTGGGATGATCACTTGGCTGCCGTGGATGAACCGTCGGCGTGCCACTGGAAGACACCAAAATCAAATCCCTTAAGATCGCCTTTTTCATCCCAGTTCAGCGGCCCAATCACGGTGTTTGCACCGTTAGCTTTTAAATCTTTCACCAGCGCCAGCGGCTCATCGCTGCCGGTACGCTCAAGGGCTGTTGCCAGAGATTGCACCGCCGCGTAAGTGATCCAGACATATGGCCCGGACGGATCTTTCTTGTCTGCTTTCAGCGCATCAACGATGCCCTGATTTGCCGGATCCTGGTCATAGCGTTTTGGCATAGTGACCAACATGCCTTCGGCAGCATCGCCAGCAATATTCGACAACGACGCATTACCCACACCTTCCGGCCCCATAAACTGGGTTTTCAGGCCAACGGAACGGGCCTGGCGCAGCATCTGCCCCATTTCCGGGTAGTAACCGCCGTAGTAAACGAAGTCGATATTTTCTTTTTTCAGGCGGGCGATCAGCGCGGAGAAATCTTTCTCACCCGCGGTAATACCGTCGAAGAAGACAACGTTGGCGTTAGCCGCTTTCAGCCCGTCCTGCACCGAACGTGCCAGCCCTTCGCCATACTGTTGTTTGTCGTGAATGATGGCGATGCGCTGGGGCTTCACCGTCTCAAGAATGTATTTTGCCGCCGTTGGCCCCTGGGAAGAGTCCAGCCCGGCAGTGCGCATGATGTGTTGATAACCGCGTTGGGTCAGCTCCGGGTTGGTCGCTCCCGGCGAGATCATCAGAATACCTTCGTCTTCGTAGATATCTGATGCAGGTTGGGTAGAGGAGGAACACAAGTGCCCAATAACGTATTTAATGCCGTCGTTAACGATTTTGTTGGCGACCGCAACGGCTTGTTTCGGGTCGCAGGCGTCGTCATATTCCACGCCAACCAGCTTATCGCCTTTAATTCCCCCTTTGGCATTAATGTCTTTAATCGCCTGACGCGCGCCGTTAAATTCCATATCGCCCCACTGGGCAATCGGGCCGGACATCGCGCCGACAACGGCGACTTTAATATCGTCAGCCATAGCGGTGTGTGAAATTGCCAGTGCAATCATCCCTGCGATGATAGGTTTCGCATTCCGTTTCATAGTCAAAAATCCCCATTCGTGATGTTGTGTTGCTTTGTTTTTATGTGTTAACAAATCAGACTGTTCTTTTTTTATACTGCACTGTTTTTGCCTGTCTGATTAAGGGTTTAGCGCAGTATTTTGTGATAATAGCGATTAAAATCCCTATTTTTCAGTCGATTAAGAACAGATAATATTCTGCATTTATTGATAGATAAACAGAAAAAAGTGCCGTTGTCAGCATAAAATAACGGCACAAAGGGCGGAATAATTCACTACCATTCAGGGGATTATGCTGGGTATTTTTCATTCTCTAATGTTTTAACTTTGTAATTATTGCTGTTAAAAAATTAATCACCTGCCAAAAGAAATAAAAAAGAGAAAGCCTCCGATTAAATTATTTCGCTACACTGGTTCCACTTTTGTGATTTACACGGGTTCCCCATGAAGCTGACCATCATTCGATTAGAAAACTTTAGCGACCAGGACCGGATTGACCTGCAAAAGATCTGGCCGGAGTATTCCCCTTCCTCTTTACAGGTTGACGATAACCACCGTATCTACGCCGCGCGTTTTAACGAGCGCCTTCTCGCGGCCGTGCGGGTAACCTTAAGCGGCACGGAGGGCGCACTGGATTCCCTGCGCGTGCGGGAAGTCACCCGCCGTCGCGGTGTGGGGCAATATCTGCTGGAAGAGGTTTTGCGTAACAATCCTGGCGTTTCATGCTGGTGGATGGCGGATGCAGGCATGGAAGATCGCGGCGTGATGACAGCGTTTATGCAGGCTCTGGGATTTACGGCACAACAGGGCGGCTGGGAGAAGCGTTAATCGTCAAGTTTGATTTCAAAAGTGACGACCAACGAGAAATTGCCTGATGCGCTACGCTTATCAGGCCTACAATGTGTGCTGCAATTTACTGATTTCTTTGGATCTTGTAGGCCGGATAAGGCGTTTACGCCGCATCCGGCATGAAGCAACGTACTCGATATTAGCAATTTGGCGGCAACCCAAAGTTGCCGATTAATGATTACTTCGCATCGGTCGCCGTGCCGTTGGCGTGCCAGTCAAATACGCCGAACTCAAAGCCTTTCAGATCGCCTTTCTCATCCCAGGTCAGCGGCCCCATCACCGTATCCACGGAGTTCGCTTTCAGGTATTTGGCGATTTCAGCCGGATCGTCAGACTGATTCAGACCCGCCTGCAAAGATTGCAGCGCGGCGTAGGTGGTCCAGACGAATGCGCCGCTTGGGTCCTGTTTTTTCGCTTTGATCGCATCAACAATGGGTTTGTTCGCCGGAACCTGATCGTAGTTCTTCGGCTTGGTCACCAGCAGTCCTTCCGCTGATTCACCCGCAATGTTAGACAGCGAGACGTTAGCCACGCCTTCCGGCCCCATAAACTGAGTTTTCAGCCCTGCCGCGCGTGCCTGACGCAGGATTTGCCCCATTTCCGGGTGATAACCGCCGTAGTAAACGAAGTCGATATTCTCTTTTTTCAGACGCGCCACCAGCGTTGAGAAATCTTTTTCCCCAGCGGTGATACCATCAAAGAACACCACGTTAGCATTGCCTTTCTTCAGGCCGTCCTGCACCGCACGCGCCAGACCTTCGCCGTACTGCTGTTTGTCGTGGACGATAGCAATACGCTGCGGTTTCACTTTCTCAAGAATATATTTCGCCGCCGTCGGCCCCTGGTCGGAGTCCAGGCCGGTAGTGCGCAGGATCAGCTGATAGCCACGGGCGGTCAGCTCCGGCGCGGTTGCCGCTGGGGTGATCATTAAAATGCCTTCATCTTCATAGATGTCTGACGCTGGCTGCGTTGATGAAGAACAGAGGTGACCAATCACATATTTAATGCCGTCGTTAACGACTTTGTTCGCCACCGCAACCGCCTGTTTCGGGTCACAGGCATCGTCATATTTTACGATTTGCAGTTTGTTGCCTTTAATGCCGCCTTTAGCATTGATATCCGCTACTGCCTGCTCTGCGCCAGTGAACTCCTGGTCACCGTACTGGGCCACCGGACCAGACATCGCGCCCACGACCGCGACTTTAATATCTTCTGCCAGAGCCATATTGCTGAATGCCAGCGCGATACATCCTGCCAGTAACGCTTTACCCTTTATATTCATCCTGAGAATCCCCATTCTTCTGGTTATTACGTGTGTTGTGGTGTTGTGATTCAGCACTTTATTTCGTTTTATGCATGACTACCCGTGCTTTAGCAGCATACTCTGCTAAAACATACCCCATTTTTATGATATTGGAATAGCTATTTTGACAGTTTATTAACAATCTGCGTGGGGATTGGCGTTTTGCCGGAGGGGGAAACTGATTATTGCAGAGGTCCAAAAAACAAAAACCCCGGATTCTCATCCAGGGTTCTCTGCTGAGTAGCGGAAATTACGCTTCAATGGCAGCGCGAAGTTTTTTCATCGCGTTCTTTTCCAGCTGGCGCACACGCTCAGCGGAAACACCGTAACGGTCAGCCAGTTCCTGCAACGTGGACTTGTTGTCTTCGTCCAGCCAGCGCGCGCGGATGATATCCTGGCTACGCTCGTCCAGACCTTGCATCGCGTCGGTCAGACGGTTTGCCGCCTGCTCTTCCCAGTTATCATCTTCAATGCCGTCAGCAAAGTTAGATGATTTATCCTGCAGATAGAGCACCGGAGCCATCGGCTGGCTATCGGAATCGTCGTCGGAAGACAGGTCAAAGGTCATGTCCTGTGCCGCCATACGCGACTCCATCTCACGTACGTCTTTGCTGGTTACGCCCAGTTCACGGGCCACCATTTCAACTTCATCCTGGTTAAACCAGCCCAGACGCTGCTTGGTTTTACGCAGGTTGAAGAACAGTTTGCGCTGCGCTTTGGTGGTCGCAACTTTGACGATACGCCAGTTACGCAGAACGTATTCGTGGATCTCTGCTTTGATCCAGTGGACGGCGAAGGAGACCAGGCGCACACCCACTTCCGGGTTAAAACGGCGCACTGCTTTCATCAGGCCGATGTTACCTTCCTGAATCAAATCCGCCTGTGGCAGGCCATAGCCCGCATAATTACGAGCAATATGAACAACAAACCGCAGGTGAGACAGGATCAGCGTTTTAGCTGCTTCCAGATCGCCATGGTAATGCAGCTTTTCAGCCAGCGCCCGCTCCTCGTCAGCCGACAACATCGGCCACGCGTTAGCTGCCCGGATGTAGGAATCCAGGTTGCCAACTGGGGCTAAAGCTAAACTTTGCATTTTGTCAGTCATTCAAATCCTCTCAATCGATATCTTCTGGCGCTTCAGTGGTAGCAACAACTGTGCCAGAGCTTAAGAGCAACGAGGTTATCATTCACTGTTTTATCAGACAGTGATTTTATCCACAAGTTCAATGCAACGCTGTGAATAAATTACGCACAAAATGTGACATAGAGATGAAATACCGGGAAGAGACAACGGGGTCTCTTTCCCTGCTACGGAACCCATTGCAGGGAAAGAGTATAACACGCTTTTATTATTCAGGCGTAAAGTGGCGTAAATGTTGTACCGTGGCAAGCCACGCTGCCACCCAGCCAATCATCGAGCATACCAGCAGCAACAGCAGGCATTCATCGAACGATAAGCCATTGATATCAAACTTTGTTCCGAAAACCTGTGCCACTTCCGCAACCGCCGATGACAAACGCAGTACCAGAATTTCTGACAAAATTAATGACAGCAATGCGCCAGAAAATCCCAGCAGTGCGCCACCGTACAGGAACGGGCGCAGGATGAAACCATCCGTCGCACCAATCAGTTTCTGCACGTTAATGGAGTCACGGCGAGCAAAGATGCTCAGACGCACACTGTTGCCGATGACGAGAAACACTGCTGCCACCATCAACACGCCGATCATCGCGGAAACGCGCCCGACCAGCCCGGTTAACGCCGCCAGACGGGCAAACCAGCTGTCATCCATCCGCACTTCGTCAATGCCGTTGATCTGGGTGATACGATCACGCAGCGTATTCAGTGATTCTGTCCCCTGAAAATCGAGTTTCGGGATCACCACCGCCACTGCCGGAAGCGGGTTTTCTTCCAGCATATCCAGCGCACCACCAAAACCAGACCAGTTACGGAACTCGCCCAGTGCGTCTTCACGAGAAAGATAATTCACTTTCTCTACGCCTTGCTCGGCCTGTAACTGTGCCACCACACCCGCAGCGGCGTCATCATCCAGCGTTTTTTGCAGATAAACAGTGATTTGCGGTGACGGATAATACTGCGTCGCCGCCTGGTTAACGTTTTTGTACACCATATAACAGACGCTGGGCAGCGTCAGGGAGATGGCGATAACCATCACCGTTAAAAACGTGGCGAACGGTTTACTTTTCAGATCTTGCAATGCGCCGTGGAAGGCATAGCGCACCTGTTCGTTGAAAACGTTGGTTTTGCGATTTACCGGTTTTGGCGAGGATTTCGCGCGTTTCGGTGCGTTACGACCGCCGTCGCCAGAGCCACCGACCGATTTACGGAAGCGATCCAGACGCCCGCCAAACTGCCGAATATGATTGATTGCATCGCGCTTATTCATGGCCCACGCCTCCATGCAAGTGACCATCGCTCAGGGTGAGCATGCGATAGGAACGCCGCGAGATCAGGTTGATGTCGTGCGTTGCCATCAATACGGTTACCCCAACGCGGTTAAACTCTTCAAACAGACGTAAAATCCCTTCTGACAACGCGTCGTCAAGGTTACCAGTCGGTTCATCCGCCAGCAGTACCGCGGGCTTGTTCACCACCGCGCGGGCAATGCCAACACGCTGTTGTTCACCGCCGGAAAGCTGAATAGGAAAGTTCTTCGCTTTGTCCAGTAGCCCGACTTTATCCAGTGCCGCCGACACCCGGCGACGAATATCGTCACCGCTGGCACCGGCGATAATCAGCGGGATCGCCACGTTATCGTAGACAGTACGGTCCATCAGTAGATGGTGATCCTGGAAAATCATGCCAATCTGGCGGCGCAGAAACGGAACTTCACGGTTTTTCAGACGCGTGATGTCATGGCCGCTAAACCAGATTTTCCCGGCGCTGGGCCGCTCAATCCCACAGATCAGCTTCAGGAGGGTACTTTTCCCTGCGCCGGAATGACCGGTCAGAAACGCCATCTCACCCGGCTGCATATGGAACGTAACGCCCTGCAGCGCCTGTCTCCCACCGAGATAAGCCTTGCTGACATGTTCAAAGCGAATCATTGTTAATCCTCTCGGGCAAAAAGTGCCTCTATAAAGTCGTCCGCCTTAAACGGACGCAAATCCTCAATACGTTCGCCGACACCAATGTAGCGGATAGGGATACCAAACTGGTCAGCCACCGAGAAAATTACCCCGCCTTTCGCCGTGCCGTCCAGTTTCGTTAGCGTGATGCCGGTTAAGCCAACGGCTTCATGGAACAGTTTGGCCTGGCTTACCGCGTTCTGCCCGGTGCTGGCATCGATAGTCAGCATAACTTCATGCGGCGCTTCAACGTCGAGTTTCTTCATCACGCGGACGATTTTCTTCAACTCTTCCATCAGGTGCGATTTGTTCTGCAGGCGTCCGGCGGTATCGGCAATCAGGACGTCGATATTACGCGCTTTAGCGGCCTGAATGGCGTCGAAGATAACAGAGGCGGAATCCGCACCGGTATGCTGGGCAATCACCGGAATATTGTTGCGCTGACCCCAGACCTGAAGCTGTTCAACCGCTGCCGCACGGAAAGTATCGCCCGCCGCCAGCATCACCGATTTACCCTGCTGCTCAAACTGACGTGCCAGCTTACCAATCGTCGTGGTTTTACCCACACCGTTGACGCCCACCATCAGGATCACGAACGGCGTTTTACCTTCAACATTCAGCGGCTCATCGACTTTCGCCAGAATCTCGCCCATCTCTTCTTTCAGCAGGCCATAGAGCGCCTCGGCATCACGAAGCTGCTTGCGGGATGCGCCTTCAGTCAGATTGGTGATAATTTTACGTGTGGTTTCCACGCCCACATCGGCGATCAACAGCTGTTCTTCCAGCTCTTCAAACAGATCATCGTCGATTTTTTTACCGCGGAACAGGCTGATAAATCCGGAACCAAGATTTTCTTTGGTTTTTAACAGGCTGCGTTTCAGGCGCGCGAAGAAACCTTCTTTGGTCGGTTTTTCCTGCTCCTGAGCGATTTCTTCCACCGGCTGCTCTTCTTCTGCCGGAGGAACCACCATCACCGCCTCTTCTGCCGCTTCGGCAGCCAGCGCCTGTGCTTCCAGCTCTTCATCGGTGATTTCTTCTTTAGCCGCTTCTTCTTCCGCCGCTTCGACAATCTCTACGGTTTCCGCTTCGGCCTGCCACTCTTCTGGCGAAACCTCTTCGGCGTTGACGTCTTCCGGCAACGGCAGCTCTTCACGCTCGATAGCTACTGGCTCCGGCGTTTCTTCTACGACCGGTTCCGGCTGTGCAACAACTTCCGCTTCAGGCTGCGCTTTTTCACTTTCAGCAACCTGTTCAGTGACTTCCACAACGTCGGCAGCAAAAGTTTCCGCCTCGGCTTCAGTATGCGCCTGCGGCTGCTCTTCAACGGCGTGTTCAGAAGCCTTCGCAGGCTCTTGCGCCGGAACGATTTCTTCTACAACCGGTTGTTCATTCTGAACTTCTGTCTCTTTTTCCGGGGTCTGCTCTTTTTGACCAAAGCCCAGCCAGGAAAAAAAGCCACGTTTTTTTTCTTTCGCCATTTGCGACTACACTCCTCGCTGTTGCTTCATGGCACAGCGTTAACGCTATGTACATAGCAGCTAAAAAAATGATGAAATAGTCTATCACTTAACTTAATTCACATCACCGCCTGCAAGTATGTGTTATCTGGCGGATTGAGCAATTTATCATGAAAAAACCGAATCATTCCGGCAGCGGCCAAATCCGCATTATTGGCGGGCAGTGGCGAGGCCGTAAACTCCCGGTTCCTGATAGCCCAGGTCTGCGCCCCACCACCGATCGCGTACGCGAAACGTTGTTTAACTGGCTGGCTCCGGTCATTGTTGACGCCCAATGTCTGGATTGCTTCGCCGGAAGCGGCGCGCTGGGGCTGGAAGCGTTATCGCGCTACGCTGCGGGGGCCACGTTGATTGAGATGGATCGCGTGGTTTCTCAGCAGTTAATTAAGAACCTGGCGACACTAAAAGCAGGCAATGCACGCGTGGTGAACAGCAACGCGATGTCATTCCTGGCGCAAAAAGGCACACCGCATAATATCGTGTTTGTCGATCCACCGTTCCGCCGTGGATTGTTAGAAGAGACGATAAATTTACTGGAAGATAACGGCTGGCTGGCTGACGAAGCCCTGATTTATGTCGAAAGCGAAGTCGAAAACGGTCTGCCCAACGTTCCGGCGAACTGGTCATTACATCGGGAAAAAGTGGCGGGTCAGGTGGCTTATCGGCTATATCAACGCGAAGCACAAGGAGAAAGTGATGCTGATTAATATTGGACGTTTGTTAATGCTCTGCGTTTGGGGATTTTTAATCCTCAACCTGGTGCATCCCTTCCCGCGCCCGCTGAATATTTTCGTTAACGTGGCGCTGATTTTTACCGTGCTGATGCATGGTATGCAGCTGGCGCTATTGAAATCCACTTTACCGAAAGATGGCCCGCAGATGACCACCGCCGAAAAGGTGCGGATTTTCCTTTTCGGCGTGTTTGAACTGCTGGTCTGGCAGAAGAAATTTAAAGTTAAAAAATAACCTTATTGTTCGCCAACAAAGCTAACAAAGCGCGTTCCTTTATAGCTCAGCGTACCTTTATCGCCCACTGTCAGGGCGTGGTACTGCTGGGCGTCGAGGCGAAACGTCTGCTCCATTCCTCCGCTTTGCGGTTTGAAGCTTGCCTCATAGCGCATACTGGTGCCTGCCGGAGTCACTTCCTGCTGGCGCGAACGGCGATCGTTAATCGGTTTTTCCCGCTTGTTGCTCACCACCACCAGCTTTTGCTGGAGCGGTGCCATATCATTATCAGCTTTTTCCCGTCGCTGTTGCATAAAACGAAACGATGCGGCGACGATGATTAAGCCAATGATAACAATAAAGAAAAGAGGTGGTTTGCTCATCTTTATCCCTCATCGGAAAATGCGGAATTAAGCATACCCTGCCAGTTATGGTGTTGTCATCCGTCCACCCTCGCCACTAAACTGGAAGCAAGACCGTAGGCATTCCGCCTACGAAAAAATAACGAATTCAAGGAACTAAGATGCTTTGGTCGTTTATCGCTGTCTGTCTTTCCGCATGGCTATCTGTGGATGCATCGTATCGTGGGCCAACCTGGCAACGCTGGGTGTTTAAACCGTTAACCCTTCTTCTCCTGTTGTTACTGGCCTGGCAAGCGCCGATGTTCGACGCCATTAGCTATCTGGTGCTGGCGGGGCTGTGCGCCTCACTGCTGGGCGATGCGCTAACCCTGTTGCCACGTCAACGTCTGATGTACGCCATCGGCGCGTTTTTCCTCTCGCACCTGCTGTACACCATCTATTTCGCCAGTCAGATGACGCTCTCTTTCTTCTGGCCTCTGCCGTTGGTACTGCTGGTTCTGGGCGCGCTGTTACTGGCGATTATCTGGACGCGTCTGGAAGAGTATCGTTGGCCTATCTGCACGTTTATCGGCATGACGCTGGTGATGGTGTGGCTGGCAGGTGAACTGTGGTTCTTCCGTCCGACCGCTCCGGCGCTCTCTGCGTTTGTCGGCGCTTCGTTGCTATTTATCAGTAACTTTGTCTGGCTGGGTAGTCACTATCGCCGACGCTTCCGGGCAGATAACGCAATTGCTGCGGCCTGCTACTTTGCCGGTCATTTCCTCATCGTCCGCTCGCTGTATCTCTGATAAAACTTGACTCTGGAGTCGACTCCAGAGTGTATCCTTCGGTTAATGAGAAAAAACTTAACCGGAGGATGCCATGTCGACTCCTGACAATCACGGCAAGAAAGCCCCTCACTTTGCTGCGTTCAAACCGCTAACCACGGTACAGAACGCCAACGACTGTTGCTGCGACGGCGCATGTTCCAGCACGCCAACGCTCTCTGAAAACGTCTCCGGCACCCGCTATAGCTGGAAAGTCAGCGGCATGGACTGCGCCGCCTGTGCGCGCAAGGTAGAAAATGCCGTGCGCCAGCTTGCAGGCGTGAATCAGGTGCAGGTGTTGTTCGCCACCGAAAAACTGGTGGTCGATGCCGACAATGACATCCGTGCCCAGGTTGAATCTGCGGTGCAAAAAGCGGGCTATTCCCTGCGCGATGAACAGGCCGCCGACGAACCGCAAACATCACGCCTGAAAGAGAATTTGCCGCTGATTACGCTAATCGTGATGATGGCAATCAGCTGGGGTCTGGAGCAGTTTAATCATCCGTTCGGGCAACTGGCGTTTATCGCGACCACGCTGGTTGGGCTGTACCCGATTGCTCGTCAGGCATTACGGCTGATCAAATCCGGCAGCTACTTCGCTATTGAAACCTTAATGAGCGTAGCCGCTATTGGTGCGCTGTTTATTGGCGCAACGGCTGAAGCTGCGATGGTGTTGCTGCTGTTTTTGATTGGTGAACGACTGGAAGGCTGGGCCGCCAGCCGCGCGCGTCAGGGCGTTAGCGCGTTAATGGCGCTGAAACCAGAAACCGCCACGCGCCTGCGTAACGGTGAGCGGGAAGAGGTGGCGATTAACAGCCTGCGCCCTGGCGATGTGATTGAAGTCGCCGCAGGTGGACGTTTGCCTGCCGACGGTAAACTGCTCTCACCGTTTGCCAGTTTTGATGAAAGCGCCCTGACCGGCGAATCCATTCCGGTGGAGCGCGCAACGGGCGATAAAGTCCCTGCTGGTGCCACCAGCGTAGACCGTCTGGTAACGCTGGAAGTGCTGTCAGAACCGGGTGCCAGCGCCATTGACCGGATTCTGAAACTGATCGAAGAAGCCGAAGAGCGTCGCGCACCCATTGAGCGGTTTATCGACCGTTTCAGCCGTATCTATACGCCCGCGATTATGGCCGTCGCTCTGCTGGTGACGCTGGTGCCACCGCTGCTGTTTGCCGCCAGCTGGCAGGAGTGGATTTATAAAGGGCTGACGCTGCTGCTGATTGGCTGCCCGTGTGCGTTAGTTATCTCAACGCCTGCGGCGATTACCTCCGGGCTGGCAGCAGCAGCGCGTCGTGGGGCGTTAATTAAAGGCGGAGCGGCGCTGGAACAACTGGGTCGTGTTACCCAGGTGGCGTTTGATAAAACCGGTACGCTGACCGTCGGTAAACCGCGCGTTACCGCGATTCATCCGGCAACGGGTATTAGTGAATCCGAACTGCTGACACTGGCAGCGGCGGTCGAGCAAGGCGCGACGCATCCACTGGCGCAAGCCATTGTGCGCGAAGCACAGGTTGCTGAACTCGCCATTCCCGCCGCCCAATCACAGCGGGCGCTGGTTGGGTCTGGCATTGAAGCGCAGGTTAACGGTGAGCGCGTGTTGATATGCGCTGCCGGAAAACATCCGGCTGTTGCATTTGCTGGTTTGATTAATGAACTGGAAAGCGCCGGGCAAACGGTAGTGCTGGTAGTGCGTAACGATGACGTGCTTGGCGTAATTGCATTGCAGGATACCCTACGCGCCGATGCTGCAACTGCCATCAGTGAACTGAACGCGCTGGGAGTTAAAGGAGTGATCCTCACCGGCGATAATCCACGCGCAGCGGCGGCAATCGCCGGGGAACTGGGGCTGGAATTTAAAGCGGGCCTCTTGCCGGAAGATAAAGTCAAAGCGGTGACCGAGCTGAATCAACATGCGCCGCTGGCGATGGTCGGTGATGGTATTAACGACGCGCCAGCGATGAAAGCTGCCGCCATCGGGATTGCAATGGGTAGCGGCACAGACGTGGCGCTGGAAACCGCCGATGCAGCATTAACCCATAACCACCTGCGCGGCCTGGTGCAAATGATTGAACTGGCACGCGCCACTCACGCCAATATCCGCCAGAACATCACTATTGCGCTGGGGCTGAAGGGCGTTTTCCTCGTCACGACGCTGTTAGGGATGACCGGACTGTGGCTGGCAGTGCTGGCAGATACCGGTGCGACGGTGCTGGTGACGGCGAATGCGTTAAGGCTGTTGCGCAGAAAATAAGGCAAACCGATCGCAACATTGAGCGCGATCGGTCCCCTCGCTCCTCTGGGGAGAGGGTTAGGGTGAGGGGGAAAAGGCGGCATCGAAGCCAATCTTCCCCCATCAACCGCCTTTACGAATCAAATAACGATAAGGCAGTCCATCCGTCTCTTTAGCAACCAGTTCGTGTTCCATAAAGGTACAAAACCCAGGAATATCGCGGGTCGTCGCCGGATCGTCAGCAATAATCAGCAACGTTTCACCTGGCTGCATATTGCGCACTGTTTTGCGCACCATCATTACTGGTTCCGGGCAGCGCAGGCCAAGTGCGTCGAGTGTGTGGTCAGGGCAGGAAAAGAGATCGGTCATTTTCTTCTCATCACATAAAAAAACGGCGCTAGTTTACGCCCTGTGAGTCCGTAAGCAAACCAGGTTAACGATTGCGTGAAAATCAACCATTGCATTGTCAACGTAAAGCAGTATCATGCGGCGGCTCGAAAAAAGGGTAAGCACGTTATTATGTTAAGGTAACAGACGTGTCGTACATATTGGGTTCCCTCACCCCAATGGTTAATCAAAAAGGTACAATATGAACGTTTTCTCGCAAACTCAACGCTATAAGGCGTTGTTCTGGTTGTCGTTATTTCATCTGCTGGTGATCACCTCCAGTAACTATCTGGTTCAGCTTCCGGTCTCCATTTTTGGTTTCCATACCACCTGGGGCGCATTTAGCTTTCCGTTTATTTTCCTTGCTACCGACCTGACCGTGCGTATTTTTGGCGCACCGCTGGCCCGTCGTATCATCTTTGCGGTGATGATCCCGGCGTTGCTGATCTCCTATGTCATCTCGTCGCTGTTCTATATGGGCTCCTGGCAGGGATTCGGCGCACTCGCTCACTTCAACCTGTTTGTCGCCCGTATCGCCACCGCCAGTTTCATGGCCTACGCGCTGGGCCAGATCCTCGACGTGCACGTTTTTAACCGCCTGCGTCAGAGTCGCCGCTGGTGGCTGGCACCGACAGCGTCCACACTGTTCGGTAACGTCAGCGACACACTGGCCTTCTTCTTCATTGCCTTCTGGCGTAGCCCCGATGCCTTTATGGCTGAACACTGGATGGAAATCGCGCTGGTCGATTACTGTTTCAAAGTGTTAATCAGTATCGTTTTCTTCCTGCCAATGTATGGCGTATTACTCAATATGCTGTTGAAAAGACTGGCAGATAAATCTGAAATCAACGCTTTGCAGGCGAGTTAAAGGTTCGTTATCAGAGTTGTGATAAGATGGATGAATGAGCCGTTATGGCCGTTTATCGAAAGGAAGAAGTCAATGCGCAATCTGGTTAAATATGTCGGAATTGGCCTGCTGGTTATGGGGCTTGCGGCCTGTGATGATAAAGACACTAACGCTACGGCGCAGGGTTCGGTCGCGGAAAGTAACGCTACCGGGAATCCCGTCAACCTGCTTGATGGCAAGTTAAGTTTCTCGCTGCCAGCGGATATGACCGACCAGAGCGGTAAGCTGGGAACGCAGGCCAATAACATGCATGTCTGGTCCGACGCCACCGGGCAGAAAGCAGTCATCGTCATCATGGGCGATGACCCGAAAGAAGATCTGGCGGTGCTGGCGAAGCGTCTGGAAGATCAGCAACGTAGTCGCGATCCGCAGCTGCAAGTGGTAACCAATAAAGCCATTGAGCTGAAAGGTCACAAAATGCAGCAGTTAGACAGCATTATCTCCGCGAAAGGCCAGACGGCGTACTCTTCCGTTATTCTGGGTAACGTGGGTAATCAACTGCTGACCATGCAAATTACGCTGCCCGCTGACGATCAGCAAAAAGCGCAGACCACCGCAGAAAACATCATTAATACGCTGGTTATTCAGTAAGTTTTAAGATGATGAGGCGGCCTCAGGGACGTGTTCCGGAGGCCGTTTTTTTAATCGCCACGTCAGTAATAACGCGATTGCGACCAGTCCCGCCGCCGCCAGATAAATCACCGGTACGCCCGCCCAGCTCATCACCAGCCCAGCCAGTGGTCCGGTCACGCCAAGCGATAAATCCATAAATACGGTGTAGGTTGCCAGCGCCGCCCCCTGATTTTGCTGTGGAACCGCTTTTACCGCCACTACGCCCAATGCCGGGAACACCAGCGAAAACCCTGCCCCCGCCAGTAAGACGCCGATTTTCGCCATCCACGGCATAGTCGCCACGCCAACCAATAGCAGGCCGATTATCTCAACGCTAAAGCAAATCATCGCCACGTTTAAGCCGCCGATACGGTTAATGCCATTAGGGAATAACAAACGCGTACCGACAAACGCACAGCTAAACAGCGTCAGCGCGAAAGCCGCACCGTCCCAACCTTTAGCGTCATAAAACAGCGTGATAAAGGTGGCAATAACGCCAAATCCGGCGGAAGCCAGTGCCAGCGCCATGCCGTACAGCCAGACGCGCCCAAGCACCGCGCGAAACGGCAGCGGTTTGCCTTTACTGGCTTTTACCGTCGGACGCGGGATCGCCAACAAAATGGCCACCAGCGCCACGCCCATGATGATTAACGCTAACGCCTGCAAGCCGCCCCAGTGATAAAACACGACACCTAACGGCGCACCCATCGCCATCGCCCCGTAAGTGACAATGCCGTTCCACGAAATCACCCGCCCGATATGCAGCGAACCAACCACGCCAACGCCCCATAGGGTCGATCCCGTTCCGGCAAAACTTTGCCCAATCCCAAGGATCACGCGCCCCAGGCACAGTAATAACAGGCTGATGACGGGCAGACTGGCGGTTAATCCTGCCGTCAGATACCCCAGACCGCTCAAAAAGCAGCCGCATAAACCGAAGACGACAATCTTTTTGGGTCCCAGCAAATCGGCGTAACGTCCGGCATGAGGGCGGCTCAGCAAGGTGGCGAAATATTGCAGGCTGATAACCAATCCTGCCCAGAAAGCGCTAAAGCCCATCACATCATGGACATAGCCCGGTAATACAGCGAGCGGCAACCCGATGGTGAGGTAGCTGGCGAAGTTAAACATGACAATGGAGACAATGCGCAAATTCAGGCGCAATCCGTTTAGCGCGGGTTCGGCTACGGGTTCGGGCATGAGGATCACCACATTTTTACAACAGTGTTTCATTTTTACCACGTGCTGACGTGAAAATCAGCAGTAAGAATCAGAATATTGCTGGCGTGACTCCCGCTACACTTAATACAAAAAGTCACAAGGAAGCCCCAATGGAAACCCCTCAACCCGATAAAACGGGCATGCACATTCTGCTCAAGCTGGCCTCGCTGGTAGTGATCCTCGCGGGCATTCACGCAGCGGCAGATATCATTGTGCAGCTGTTACTGGCGCTGTTTTTTGCCATCGTCCTCAACCCGCTCGTTACCTGGTTTATTCGTCGGGGAGTACAACGCCCCGTTGCCATTACGATTGTGGTGGTGGTGATGCTGATCGCACTCACCGCGCTGGTCGGCGTACTGGCGGCATCGTTTAACGAATTTATCTCTATGCTGCCGAAGTTTAATAAGGAGCTGACGCGCAAACTTTTTAAATTGCAGGAGATGTTGCCTTTTCTTAATTTGCATATATCGCCGGAGCGAATACTGCAGCGGATGGACTCGGAAAAAGTGGTTACCTTCACCACGGCGCTAATGACCGGGCTTTCCGGGGCAATGGCGAGCGTGCTTTTGCTGGTGATGACCGTAGTTTTCATGCTGTTTGAAGTGCGCCACGTCCCTTACAAAATGCGTTTTGCGCTAAATAACCCACAGATTCACATCGCGGGATTACACCGCGCACTTAAAGGCGTTTCGCATTATCTGGCGTTAAAGACGTTACTCAGTTTATGGACAGGTGTCATCGTCTGGCTGGGGCTGGAGCTGATGGGGGTGCAGTTTGCGCTGATGTGGGCAGTACTGGCGTTTTTGCTCAACTACGTGCCCAATATCGGCGCGGTAATTTCCGCCGTACCGCCAATGATTCAGGTGCTGCTGTTTAATGGTATTTACGAATGTATTCTGGTCGGCGCATTGTTTTTAGTTGTCCATATGGTCATCGGCAATATTTTAGAACCACGGATGATGGGCCATCGCCTGGGGATGTCCACCATGGTGGTATTTCTTTCATTGTTAATTTGGGGATGGCTGCTCGGCCCGGTAGGGATGCTACTTTCGGTGCCATTAACCAGCGTGTGTAAAATCTGGATGGAAACCACCAAAGGCGGTAGCAAACTGGCGATTTTACTGGGACCAGGCAGACCGAAAAGTCGGTTACCGGGATGAGGCGACAAGTGTTACGATACGCACTTTCATTTTCCATTAAACGTTGGCCCTGATATGTATCGGATAGTTCTGGGGAAAGTTTCGACCTTAAGCGCAGCTCCTCTGCCACCGGGTTTACGCGAGCAAGCACCGCAAGGTCCACGACGTGAACGCTGGCTGGCGGGGCGTGCATTGCTTTCGCACACGCTTTCCCCGCTACCGGAGATCATCTATGGCGAACAAGGCAAACCGGCATTCGCGCCGGAAACGCCGCTATGGTTCAACTTAAGCCATAGCGGTGACGATATAGCCCTGCTGTTGAGCGATGAAGGCGAAGTCGGCTGCGATATCGAAGTGATTCGCCCGCGCGCCAACTGGCGCTGGCTGGCGAACGCCGTGTTCAGCCTCGGGGAACACGCTGAGATGGACGCCGTGCATCCTGATCAGCAACTGGAAATGTTCTGGCGCATCTGGACGCGCAAAGAAGCCATCGTTAAACAGCGTGGCGGCAGCGCCTGGCAAATCGTCAGCGTAGACAGCACCTATAACTCCTCGCTGTCAGTCAGCCATTGTCAGCTGGAAAATTTAAGCCTGGCGATCTGCACCCCTACCCCCTTTACGCTCACCGCCGACAGTGTGCAATGGATCGATTCAGTTAACTGATCCGCCCACCCGACTGCCCATCTATTGATCCAGAACAGGTAATCAGTATGACGAATACTTAAAATCGTCATACTTATTTCCGCCATCTATTTTAATCCATTGGGGTTACCATGTTCTCTACACTCCGCCGCACTCTATTTGCGCTGCTGGCTTGTGCGTCTTTTATCGTCCATGCCGCTGCACCAGATGAAATCACCACCGCCTGGCCGGTGAATGTCGGGCCACTAAACCCGCACCTTTACACGCCTAACCAGATGTTCGCCCAGAGCATGGTTTATGAACCATTGGTGAAATATCAGGCAGACGGTTCGGTGATCCCGTGGCTGGCAAAAAGCTGGACTCATTCTGAAGATGGCAAAACCTGGACCTTCACCCTGCGTGATGACGTGAAATTCTCCAACGGCGAACCGTTTGATGCAGAGGCGGCGGCAGAAAACTTCCGCGCAGTGCTCGATAACCGTCAACGTCACGCCTGGCTGGAGCTGGCAAACCAGATTGTTGATGTCAAAGCACTCAGTAAAAACGAGCTGCAAATCACCCTGAAAAGCGCCTACTATCCTTTCCTGCAAGAACTGGCCCTGCCCCGTCCTTTCCGTTTTATCGCACCCTCGCAGTTTAAAAACCACGAAACCATGAACGGAATTAAAGCGCCGATTGGCACCGGGCCGTGGGTTTTACAGGAATCGAAACTGAATCAGTACGATGTCTTCGTCCGTAACGAAAACTACTGGGGCGAAAAGCCAGCGATTAAAAAGATCACCTTTAACGTGATCCCGGACCCGACTACCCGCGCGGTGGCGTTTGAAACTGGCGATATCGACCTGCTGTACGGAAACGAAGGGTTATTACCGCTCGATACCTTCGCCCGCTTTAGCCAGAACCCGGCTTACCACACCCAACTGTCACAGCCGATCGAAACCGTGATGCTGGCGCTCAATACCGCCAAAGCCCCCACCAACGAGCTGGCCGTACGTGAAGCTCTTAATTACGCGGTAAACAAAAAATCGCTGATTGATAACGCGTTGTATGGCACCCAGCAGGTCGCCGACACCCTGTTTGCTCCTTCTGTACCCTACGCCAACCTCGGCCTGAAACCGCGCCAGTACGATCCGCAGAAAGCGAAAGCGTTGCTGGAAAAAGCCGGTTGGACGTTGCCTGCGGGCAAAGACATCCGCGAGAAAAATGGTCAGCCGCTGCGCATTGAACTGTCGTTCATCGGCACCGATGCGTTAAGTAAATCGATGGCGGAAATCATTCAGGCTGATATGCGCCAGGTTGGCGCAGATGTCTCGCTGATTGGCGAAGAAGAGAGCAGTATCTATGCTCGTCAGCGCGACGGTCGTTTTGGCATGATTTTCCACCGCACCTGGGGCGCGCCATACGATCCACACGCCTTCCTGAGTTCAATGCGCGTACCGTCGCACGCTGATTTCCAGGCACAGCAAGGATTAGCCGACAAGCCGCTGATTGATAAAGAGATCGGCGAAGTGCTGGCAACCCATGACGAAACGCAACGTCAGGCGCTGTATCGCGACATTCTGACCCGTCTGCATGACGAGGCGGTTTATCTGCCTATCAGTTACATCTCGATGATGGTGGTATCAAAACCGGAGCTGGGTAACATCCCCTACGCGCCGATCGCCACCGAAATTCCGTTCGAACAGATTAAACCGGTGAAACCTTAATGTTGCGTTACGTATTACGCCGCTTTCTGCTGCTGATCCCGATGGTGCTCGCCGCCTCGGTGATCATTTTTCTGATGCTGCGCCTCGGCACCGGCGACCCGGCGCTTGATTATTTGCGTCTGTCTAACCTGCCGCCGACGCCGGAGATGCTGGCCTCTACACGCACCATGCTGGGGCTGGATCAGCCGCTGTACGTCCAGTACGGCACCTGGTTGTGGAAGGCGCTGCATCTTGACTTTGGTATCTCATTCGCCAGCCAACGCCCGGTGCTGGACGATATGCTGAACTTCCTGCCCGCCACGCTGGAACTTGCAGGTGCCGCGCTGGTATTAATTCTGCTCACTTCCGTGCCGCTCGGTATCTGGGCGGCGCGCCATCGCGACCGTCTGCCGGATTTCGCCGTACGTTTCATCGCGTTTCTCGGCGTGTCGATGCCTAACTTCTGGCTGGCGTTTTTACTGGTGATGGCGTTTTCGGTGTATCTGCAATGGCTACCCGCGATGGGCTACGGCGGCTGGCAGCACATCATTTTGCCTGCGGTTTCCATTGCCTTTATGTCGCTGGCGATTAACGCGCGACTGCTGCGCGCCAGTATGCTGGACGTCGCCGGTCAGCGTCACGTCACCTGGGCGCGGCTACGCGGCCTGAATGACAAACAGACCGAGCGTCGTCATATTCTGCGCAATGCCTCGCTGCCGATGATCACCGCCGTGGGGATGCACATTGGCGAACTGATTGGCGGGACGATGATTATCGAAAACATCTTTGCCTGGCCGGGCGTCGGGCGCTATGCGGTGTCGGCGATTTTTAACCGTGACTATCCGGTGATCCAGTGCTTTACGCTGATGATGGTGGTGGTTTTTGTGGTCTGTAATTTGATTGTTGATTTGCTCAACGCCGCGCTGGACCCGCGCATTCGTCGTCATGAAGGAGCCCACGCGTGAACTTTTTCCTCTCTTCCCGCTGGTCGGTACGCCTGGCGCTGATCATTATCGCCCTGCTGGCGCTGATTGCGCTCACCAGCCAGTGGTGGCTGCCGTATGACCCACAGGCGATTGATCTGCCGTCGCGCCTGCTTTCACCGGATGCGCAGCACTGGCTGGGTACCGATCATTTAGGGCGCGATATTTTCTCGCGGCTGATGGCGGCGACCCGCGTGTCGCTCGGCTCGGTAATGGCCTGCCTGCTGCTGGTGCTGACATTAGGGCTAGTTATTGGCGGCAGCGCCGGGCTGATTGGCGGGCGCGTTGATCAGGCCACCATGCGCGTCGCGGATATGTTTATGACCTTCCCGACGTCGATTCTGTCGTTCTTTATGGTCGGCGTACTCGGCACCGGGTTGACCAACGTGATTATCGCCATCGCCCTGTCGCACTGGGCGTGGTATGCGCGCATGGTGCGCAGCCTGGTGATTTCGCTACGCCAGCGCGAGTTTGTGCTGGCGTCACGGCTTTCCGGCGCGGGCCATGTGCGGGTGTTTGTCGATCATCTGGCAGGCGCGGTGATCCCCTCGCTGCTGGTGCTGGCGACGCTGGATATTGGTCATATGATGCTCCACGTCGCGGGGATGTCCTTCCTCGGCCTCGGCGTGACCGCGCCGACCGCCGAATGGGGCGTGATGATTAACGACGCGCGTCAGTATATCTGGACCCAGCCGCTGCAAATGTTCTGGCCGGGGCTGGCGCTGTTTATCAGCGTGATGGCCTTTAACCTGGTGGGTGACGCACTGCGCGATCATCTGGATCCTCATCTGGTGACGGAGCACGCACACTGATGCCGCAACAGATTGAACTGCGCGATATCGCGCTACAGGCCGCGCAGCCGCTGGTGCACGGCGTATCGTTAACCCTTAAACGCGGGCGTGTGCTGGCGTTAGTCGGCGGTAGCGGCAGCGGGAAATCACTGACCTGCGCCGCGACGCTGGGCATTCTGCCCGCAGGCGTTCGCCAGACGGCGGGGGAAATTTTAGCCGATGGCAAACCGGTTTCTCCCTGTGCCCTGCGCGGCATCAAAATTGCCACCATCATGCAGAACCCGCGCAGCGCCTTTAATCCGCTACACACCATGCACACCCACGCGCGTGAAACCTGCCTGGCGCTGGGGAAACCCGCCGATGACGCTACGCTTACCGCTGCCATAGAAGCGGTGGGGTTGGAAAACGCCGCGCGCGTGTTGAAGCTGTACCCGTTCGAGATGAGCGGCGGCATGTTGCAGCGCATGATGATTGCGATGGCGGTGTTGTGTGAATCGCCGTTTATCATCGCCGATGAACCGACCACCGACCTCGACGTGGTAGCACAGGCGCGCATCCTCGATCTGCTGGAAAGCATTATGCAAAAACAAGCACCGGGAATGCTGCTGGTCACCCATGATATGGGCGTTGTGGCGCGTCTGGCGGATGACGTGGCGGTGATGTCACACGGTAAAATTGTCGAACAGGGCGATGTAGAAACGCTGTTTAACGCCCCCAAACATACGGTGACGCGCAGCCTGGTTTCCGCTCATCTCGCCCTCTACGGTATGGAGCTGGCATCATGACTTTACTTAACGTCTGCGACCTTTCACATCACTATGCGCACGGTGGATTTAGCGGAAAACATCAGCATCAGGCGGTACTGAATAACGTTTCCCTGACCCTGAAAAGCGGTGAAACCGTCGCCCTGCTGGGACGCAGCGGCTGCGGAAAAAGCACCCTCGCGCGGCTGCTGGTAGGCTTAGAGTCTCCCTCACAAGGGAATATTAGCTGGCGCGGCGAATCGCTGGCGAAACTTAATCGCGCCCAACGTAAAGCCTTCCGCCGTGATATTCAGATGGTGTTTCAGGACTCCATCAGTGCCGTGAATCCGCGCAAAACCGTGCGCGAGATCCTGCGTGAACCGATGCGCCACCTGCTATCGCTGAAAAAAGCCGAACAACTGGCGCGCGCCAGCGAAATGCTGAAGGCGGTCGATCTCGATGACAGCGTGCTCGACAAGCGCCCACCGCAGTTAAGCGGCGGCCAGCTCCAGCGCGTCTGCCTGGCACGCGCGTTGGCGGTCGAACCGAAACTGCTGATTCTGGATGAAGCCGTTTCTAACCTTGATCTCGTGTTACAGGCGGGCGTCATTCGCCTGCTGAAAAAGCTACAACAACAGTTTGGCACTGCCTGCCTGTTCATCACTCATGACTTACGCCTGGTGGAACGCTTTTGCCAGCGAGTGATGGTGATGGACAACGGGCAAATCGTCGAAACCCAGGTGGTGGGAGATAAATTAACCTTTTCCTCTGACGCCGGACGTGTGCTACAAAACGCGGTATTACCCGCATACCCCGTGCGCCGTCGCGCCACAGAAAAGGTTTAAGTCTATGCAACGAGTTACCATCACGCTTGATGACGATTTACTGGAGACGCTGGACAGCCTGAGCCAGCGTCGTGGCTATAACAACCGTTCCGAAGCTATCCGCGATATTCTGCGTAGCGCCCTGGCGCAAGAGGCCACTCAGCAGCACGGCACACAAGGTTTCGCGGTGCTGTCGTATGTGTATGAACACGAAAAACGCGACTTAGCCAGCCGTATTGTCTCCACCCAGCACCATCACCACGATCTCTCCGTCGCGACGCTACATGTCCACATCAATCACGACGACTGTCTGGAAATCGCCGTGTTGAAAGGTGACATGGGTGACGTGCAGCATTTTGCCGATGACGTTATCGCCCAGCGCGGCGTGCGGCACGGGCATTTGCAGTGCTTGCCGAAGGAAGATTAAGCCTATTATTGGGTCCTTTGGTGAACGATCAACAAAGGGCCACTAGCACACCTGATTCCTCTCTAAATACCCTATCCGAACCTTCTCTTTTGTAACGTTCTAAATATATTCCTAAAAACCTTCAATTCATTGTGACCACAAGTTTTTCTTCGTTTTTTCGTATGAAGATACTGTCATTAAAATAATAGAAAAGGATTTTACGATGAGCGGAAAACCGGCGGCGCGTCAGGGCGACATGACGCAGTATGGCGGTAGCATTGTCCAGGGTTCAGCCGGGGTGCGCATCGGTGCCCCCACCGGCGTGGCCTGTTCGGTGTGCCCCGGCGGGGTGACGTCCGGCCATCCGGTCAATCCGCTGCTCGGCGCGAAGGTCCTTCCCGGCGAAACCGACCTTGCCCTGCCCGGCCCGCTGCCGTTCATCCTCTCCCGCACCTACAGCAGTTACCGGACAAAAACGCCCGCGCCGGTGGGGAACCTCGGCCCCGGCTGGAAAATGCCTGCGGATATCCGCTTACAGCTGCGCGATAACACACTGATACTCAGTGATAACGGCGGCAGAAGCCTGTATTTTGAGCACCTGTTTCCCGGTGAGGACGGTTACAGCCGCAGCGAGTCACTCTGGCTGGTGCGCGGCGGCGTGGCGAAACTGGATGAAGGTCACCGGCTGGCCGCACTCTGGCAGGCGCTGCCGGAAGAGCTTCGCCTGAGTCCGCATCGTTATCTGGCGACGAACAGTCCGCAGGGGCCGTGGTGGGTACTCGGCTGGTGTGAGCGGGTGCCGGAGGCGGATGAGGTGCTGCCTGCGCCGCTGCCGCCGTACCGGGTACTGACCGGGCTGGTGGACCGCTTCGGGCGCACACAGACGTTCCACCGTGAGGCTGGCGGCGAAATCACCGGCGTGACGGATGGTGCCGGGCGTCACTTCCGGCTGGTACTGACCACGCAGGCGCAGCGGGCAGAAGAAGCCCGGCAGCAGGCCTCTTCCGGCGGGACGGAACCGTCCGCTTTTCCTGATACCCTGCCGGGTTACACCGAATATGGCCGGGACAACGGCATCCGTCTGTCTGCCGTGTGGCTGACGCACGACCCGGAATACCCGGAGAATTTACCTGCCGCGCCGCTGGTGCGCTATGGCTGGACGCCACGCGGCGAACTGGCGGCGGTGTATGACCGCAGCAATACACAGGTGCGCAGCTTTACTTACGATGATAAATACCGGGGCCGGATGGTGGCGCACCGTCACACGGGCCGGTCG
>NZ_JBJQMA010000035.1:0-34176 GCF_046486065.1 Escherichia sp. WS547
GGTGGTCCCACCTGACCCCATGCCGAACTCAGAAGTGAAACGCCGTAGCGCCGATGGTAGTGTGGGGTCTCCCCATGCGAGAGTAGGGAACTGCCAGGCATCAAATTTAGCAGTAAGCCGGTCATAAAACCGGTGGTTGTAAAAGAATTCGGTGGAGCGGTAGTTCAGTCGGTTAGAATACCTGCCTGTCACGCAGGGGGTCGCGGGTTCGAGTCCCGTCCGTTCCGCCACCCTAATTAGGGGCGTAGTTCAATTGGTAGAGCACCGGTCTCCAAAACCGGGTGTTGGGAGTTCGAGTCTCTCCGCCCCTGCCAGAAATCATCCTTAGCGAAAGCTAAGGATTTTTTTTATCTGAAATAACCTCTCCGAAGTAAATCCTTCTACCGGCATCCTTGCCAGCCATTCAGATTAATACACTTCATCCAGCACGTTAATTTTCAATAGATCGCGAATCAACGCATTTTTATCGCTATTTTGCAGCCATATGGCATAAAGCGGCCGTGAAAGTGTTGTGCTATCGACAACGGTATGCAGGCCGCCTTTTTTACGCGCCCAACTGACGGGTAGCCAGGTGCAACCATTAAGCGTCGCAATCTGTTGCTGTGCCAGTTCAGCAGAACTGGTTGTCAGAATGGGAACTTCGTCAGCACCGATCAAACCTGCCTCATGCTGTTGAAAATCTGGCCCCCATTCCAGTCGCAGATAGTTAAGATCTCCCTTTAGTTTGGAAGGGGCACTGGTATAAAGCGCTAAAGTGAAATACCCGAGCAACTGACTGCTAAATTCGTCCATTTTGGGCGCTTCAGTAGTAATAAGAAGATCAAGCTGGCGTTCATGCAGCTGTTTTACCAGAGACTGCCGTTGGGCAATTCGCGCTTCGAACTGTAAGCCTGTATGGGCATCCTGATTTTTATACAAACGTCCCAGCCACTGATTAAGCATACATTCCCACAATGAGGCGCTGGCACCGATAGAAAACTCGTTATGTCGTGAGGTATGCGCCACCTCCTTACGGGCGGCCTGCCAGGTGCTCATGAGCGTTTCTGCATAAGGCAGTAGTTTTTCACCGGCAGCGGTTAAACGGATATTGTTTCTGTGGCGGGTGAAAAGGTTCACACCCAGTTGATTTTCCAGTTGTCTGATTCGAAAGCTCACGGCTGATTGGGTCAGATAGAGCGATTCAGCCGCTCGACCAAAGTGACGCGTTCGGCTAACTTCCAGGAAAGTTTTTAACAATTCCGTATCCACAGTGCTCTCCGCAAAATTATTTGTCGTTATGATTTAAATGTTTTGTTTTACACTCTGTCAAGCGTAACTAATACTCCGCGCCATAACTAGCTCGGTCAAAGAATTAGGAGCGTGCAGGATGGCGGAAAGCTTTACGACGACTAATCGATATTTCGACAATAAACATTATCCACGTGGATTCTCTCGTCATGGTGACTTCACCATCAAAGAGGCACAACTGCTTGAGCGTCATGGTTATGCCTTCAATGAGTTGGATCTTGGCAAACGCGAGCCGGTTACCGAGGAAGAGAAACTCTTCGTAGCAGTATGCCGTGGCGAACGTGAGCCAGTGACAGAAGCAGAACGCGTGTGGTCCAAGTATATGACGCGTATCAAGCGTCCAAAACGTTTTCACACCCTTTCCGGCGGTAAACCGCAGGTTGAAGGTGCTGAAGACTACACCGATTCTGACGATTAATAAAAAGGGCGAAATGCCCTTTTTTTATGTCAGTAGTTTTTGCAGATGGATGAGCAAACGGTCAATCGCACGATAGCTAACTGCCTCCTGCAAATGCTGACGTGTGATAATGTCAGACTGATCAATATCAGCAATTGTTCGTGCAACTTTCAATAACCGCTGCCAGGCACGAATCGATAACCCCAGATGGATCAGCGTTTCTTCCAGCCACTGCGCATCTTCGCTCTCAAGCTTGCAGAATTGGCGTATTTCCGGATTATCCAGCCAGGCGTTCAGTTTATTCTGCCGCTTAAATTGGCGCTCTCTGGCGGCCATTACACGTTGTTTAACGGTGGTGCTGTTTTCTCCCGGCACTACCGTTTTACTCAAAATGCCGGGGGGCGGTAATGGGATCTCCAGTGAGAGATCGAAGCGGTCGAGAAAGGGCCCCGAGAGCCGGTTGAGATAACGTAATGTCTGTTCTGGCGTGCAGCGGTTATGGTTTCCCTGATAATGTCCGGTAGGGCTGGGATTCATCGCCGCAACAAGCTGGAAACGGGCTGGATAGGTTATTTTTGCTCGTGTGCGTGAAAGATGGATCTGCCCGGATTCAATCGGCTCTCGCAAGGCATCCAGTGTACGCCGTTCAAATTCAGGTAGCTCATCAAGAAAAAGCACGCCGTTATGCGCCAGCGAAATTTCACCTGGCCCTGGAATTGCACCACCGCCCACCATCGCAGTTAACGACGCACTGTGATGCGGTGAGCGGAATGGGCGCTGCCGCCATTGTTTTTGTACTGATTCAGCATTTACCAGACTTAATATCGCAGCGCTCTCCAGTGCCTCTTCATTGCTTAAATCTGGCAAAAGGCCATTAATACGGCTGGCGAGCATTGTTTTACCTGTTCCCGGCGGCCCAATCAGTAAAAGGTTGTGCCCGCCAGCGGCGGTAATTTCCAGTCCTCGCTTTCCTTGCTCCTGACCGACAACATCACTGAGATCATGTTGTAGCGCCCGGGATACTGCATCAGTTGGTTTCGGGCGTTCGAGAGCGTGCTTACCCTCCAGAAACGCACAGACAGCCTGCAGATGATCGGCTATCAGGCATCCTTCACCGTTAATTAGCCCCACTTCATCTTCGTTATCTTTCGCGACGATAATTTTTCTGCCCGACTTAATAGCTTCAGTTGCACTGGAGATTGCGCCGGGAACGCCACGCAGAGCGCCTGTAAGCGCTAGTTCTCCGACTAATTCATATTCATCTAATTTATTGGCTGTAAGCTGTTCTGAGGCCGCCAGCAACGCAATGGCGATAGGTAAATCATATCGTCCCCCTTCTTTTGGCAGATCGGCTGGAGCAAGGTTGATGGTGATTTTTTTCGCCGGATATTCATATCCGCTATTGATAATGGCGCTGCGCACGCGATCGCGGGCTTCTTTTACCGTTGTTTCTGGTAAGCCCACCATCGTTAAGCCGGGTAGACCTTTACTGATATGTACCTCAACAGTGATTGGGGGCGCATTTACTCCCAGGGCTGCGCGGGTATGAACAATTGACAGTGACATAAGCCCTCCTTGAGTCACCATTATGTGCATAAGATATCGCTGCTGTAGCCCGCTAATTCGTGAATTTTAGTGGCTGATTCCGGTTTATTTGTGTAAGTGAAGTTGAGTTGTTCTGGCGGTGGAATGATGCTCGCAAAAATGCAGCGGGCAAAGGATGAACTACGAGGAAGGGAACAACATTCATACTGAAATTGAATTTTTTTCACTCACTATTTTCTTTTTAAAAAACAACAATTTCTCTTGAAATTATTAAAGACATCATAAAAATAGGCCAAAAAATATCTTGTGCTATTCGCAAAATCTATGGTAACTCTTTAGGCATTCCTTCGAACAAGATGCAAGAAAAGACAAAATGACAGCCCTTCTACGAGTGATTAGCTTGGTCGTGATTAGCGTGGTGGTGATTATTATCCCACCGTGCGGGGCTGCACTTGGACGAGGAAAGGCTTAGAGATCAAGCCTTAACGAACTAAGACCCCCGCACCGAAAGGTCCGGGGGTTTTTTTTGACCTTAAAAACATAACTGAGGAGCAGACAATGAATAACAGCACAAAATTCTGTTTCTCAAGATTCAGGACGGGGAACTAACTATGAATGGCGCACAGTGGGTGGTACATGCGTTGCGGGCACAGGGTGTGAACACCGTTTTCGGTTATCCGGGTGGCGCAATTATGCCGGTTTACGATGCATTGTATGACGGTGGCGTGGAACACTTGCTGTGCCGACACGAGCAAGGTGCAGCAATGGCGGCTATCGGTTATGCCCGTGCTACCGGCAAAACTGGCGTATGTATCGCCACGTCTGGTCCAGGTGCAACCAACCTGATAACCGGGCTTGCGGACGCGCTGTTAGATTCCATCCCCGTTGTTGCTATCACCGGTCAGGTATCCGCACCGTTTATCGGCACTGACGCATTTCAGGAAGTGGATGTACTGGGATTGTCATTAGCCTGTACCAAGCACAGCTTTCTGGTGCAGTCGCTGGAAGAGTTGCCGCGCATCATGGCTGAAGCATTCGACGTTGCCAGCTCAGGTCGTCCTGGTCCGGTTTTGGTCGATATTCCAAAAGATATCCAGTTAGCCAGCGGCGATCTGGAACCGTGGTTCACCACTGTTGAAAACGAAGTGACTTTCCCACATGCCGAAGTCGAGCAAGCGCGTCAGATGCTGGCAAAAGCGCAAAAACCGATGCTGTACGTTGGCGGTGGCGTGGGCATGGCGCAGGCAGTTTCGGCTTTGCGTGAATTTCTCGCTGCCACAAAAATGCCTGCCACCTGTACGTTGAAAGGGCTGGGCGCAGTAGAAGCAGATTATCCGTACTATCTGGGCATGCTGGGGATGCACGGCACCAAAGCGGCGAACTTCGCAGTGCAGGAGTGCGATCTACTGATCGCCGTGGGCGCACGTTTTGATGACCGGGTGACCGGCAAACTGAACACCTTCGCACCACACGCCAGCGTTATCCATATGGATATCGATCCGGCAGAAATGAACAAGCTGCGTCAGGCACATGTGGCATTACAGGGTGATTTAAATGCTCTGTTACCAGCATTACTGCAGCCGTTAAATATCGATGACTGGCAGCAACACTGCGCGCAACTGCGTGATGAACATGCCTGGCGTTACGACCATCCTGGTGACGCTATCTACGCGCCGTTGTTGTTAAAACAACTGTCGGATCGTAAACCTGCGGATTGCATCGTGACCACAGATGTGGGGCAGCACCAGATGTGGGCTGCCCAGCACATCGTCCACACTCGCCCGGAAAACTTCATCACCTCCAGCGGATTAGGCACCATGGGTTTTGGTTTACCGGCGGCGGTTGGCGCACAAGTCGCGCGACCGAACGATACCGTCGTCTGTATCTCCGGTGACGGCTCTTTCATGATGAATGTGCAAGAGCTGGGCACCGTAAAACGCAAGCAGTTACCGTTGAAAATCGTCTTACTCGATAACCAACGGTTAGGGATGGTTCGACAATGGCAGCAACTGTTTTTCCAGGAACGATACAGCGAAACAACCCTTACTGATAACCCCGATTTCCTCATGTTAGCCAGCGCCTTCGGCATCCCTGGCCAACACATCACCCGTAAAGACCAGGTTGAAGCGGCACTCGACACCATGCTGAACAGTGATGGGCCATACCTGCTTCATGTCTCAATCGACGAACTTGAGAACGTCTGGCCGCTGGTGCCGCCAGGTGCCAGTAATTCAGAAATGTTGGAGAAATTATCATGATGCAACATCAGGTCAATGTATCGGCTCGCTTCAATCCGGAAACCTTAGAACGTGTTTTACGCGTGGTGCGTCATCGTGGTTTCCACGTCTGTTCAATGAATATGGCCGCCGCCAGCGATGCACAAAATATAAATATCGAATTGACCGTTGCCAGCCCACGGTCGGTCGACTTACTGTTTAGTCAGTTAAATAAACTGGTGGACGTCGCACACGTTGCCATCTGCCAGAGCACAACCACATCACAACAAATCCGCGCCTGAGCGCAAAAGGAATATAAAAATGACCACGAAGAAAGCTGATTACATTTGGTTCAATGGGGAGATGGTTCGCTGGGAAGACGCGAAGGTGCATGTGATGTCGCACGCGCTGCACTATGGCACCTCGGTTTTTGAAGGCATCCGTTGCTACGACTCGCACAAAGGACCGGTTGTATTCCGCCATCGTGAGCATATGCAGCGTCTGCATGACTCCGCCAAAATCTATCGCTTCCCGGTTTCGCAGAGCATTGATGAGCTGATGGAAGCTTGTCGTGACGTGATCCGCAAAAACAATCTCACCAGCGCCTATATCCGTCCGCTGATCTTCGTCGGTGATGTTGGCATGGGCGTAAACCCGCCAGCGGGATACTCAACCGATGTGATTATTGCCGCTTTCCCGTGGGGGGCCTATCTGGGTGCAGAAGCGCTGGAGCAGGGGATCGATGCGATGGTTTCCTCCTGGAACCGCGCAGCACCAAACACCATCCCGACGGCGGCAAAAGCCGGTGGTAACTACCTCTCTTCCCTGCTGGTGGGTAGCGAAGCGCGCCGCCACGGTTATCAGGAAGGTATCGCGCTGGATGTGAACGGTTATATCTCTGAAGGCGCAGGCGAAAACCTGTTTGAAGTGAAAGATGGTGTGCTGTTCACCCCACCGTTCACCTCCTCCGCGCTGCCGGGTATTACCCGTGACGCCATCATCAAACTGGCGAAAGAGCTGGGAATTGAAGTGCGTGAGCAGGTGCTGTCGCGCGAATCACTGTACCTGGCGGATGAAGTGTTTATGTCCGGTACTGCGGCAGAAATCACGCCAGTGCGCAGTGTAGACGGTATTCAGGTTGGTGAAGGCCGTTGCGGCCCGGTTACCAAACGCATTCAGCAAGCCTTCTTCGGCCTCTTCACTGGCGAAACCGAAGATAAATGGGGCTGGTTAGATCAAGTTAATCAATAAATACAAAAAATGGGACGGCACGCACCGTCCCATTTACGAGACAGACACTGGGAGTAAATAAAGTATGCCTAAGTACCGTTCCGCCACCACCACTCATGGTCGTAATATGGCGGGTGCTCGTGCGCTGTGGCGCGCCACCGGAATGACCGACGCCGATTTCGGTAAGCCGATTATCGCGGTTGTGAACTCGTTCACCCAATTTGTACCGGGTCACGTCCATCTGCGCGATCTCGGTAAACTGGTCGCCGAACAAATTGAAGCGGCTGGCGGCGTTGCCAAAGAGTTCAACACCATTGCGGTGGATGATGGGATTGCCATGGGCCACGGGGGGATGCTTTATTCACTGCCATCTCGCGAACTGATCGCTGATTCCGTTGAGTATATGGTCAACGCCCACTGCGCCGACGCCATGGTCTGCATCTCTAACTGCGACAAAATCACCCCGGGGATGCTGATGGCTTCCCTGCGCCTGAATATTCCGGTGATCTTTGTTTCCGGCGGCCCGATGGAGGCCGGGAAAACCAAACTGTCCGATCAGATCATCAAGCTCGATCTGGTTGATGCGATGATCCAGGGCGCAGACCCGAAAGTATCTGACTCCCAGAGCGATCAGGTTGAACGTTCCGCGTGTCCGACCTGCGGTTCCTGCTCCGGGATGTTTACCGCTAACTCAATGAACTGCCTGACCGAAGCGCTGGGCCTGTCGCTGCCGGGCAACGGCTCGCTGCTGGCAACTCACGCCGACCGTAAGCAGCTGTTCCTCAATGCCGGTAAACGCATTGTTGAATTGACCAAACGTTACTACGAGCAAAATGACGAAAGTGCACTGCCGCGTAATATCGCCAGTAAGGCGGCGTTTGAAAACGCCATGACGCTCGATATCGCGATGGGCGGCTCTACCAACACCGTACTTCACCTGCTGGCGGCGGCGCAGGAAGCGGAAATCGACTTCACCATGAGTGATATCGATAAGCTTTCCCGCAAGGTTCCGCAGCTGTGTAAAGTTGCGCCGAGCACCCAAAAATACCATATGGAAGATGTTCACCGGGCTGGTGGTGTTATCGGTATTCTCGGCGAGCTGGATCGCGCGGGGTTACTGAACCGTGATGTGAAAAACGTACTTGGCCTGACGTTGCCGCAAACGCTGGAACAATACGACGTTATGCTGACTCAGGATGACGCGGTAAAAAATATGTTCCGCGCCGGCCCTGCGGGTATCCGTACCACCCAGGCATTCTCGCAAGATTGCCGTTGGGATACGCTGGACGACGATCGCGCCAATGGCTGTATCCGCTCGCTGGAACACGCCTATAGCAAAGACGGCGGCCTTGCGGTGCTGTACGGTAATTTCGCAGAAAACGGCTGCATCGTTAAAACCGCGGGCGTCGATGACAGCATCCTCAAATTCACCGGTCCGGCGAAAGTGTACGAAAGCCAGGACGACGCGGTAGAAGCGATTCTCGGCGGCAAAGTTGTCGCTGGCGATGTGGTGGTGATCCGTTACGAAGGCCCGAAAGGCGGCCCCGGCATGCAGGAAATGCTCTACCCAACCAGCTTCCTGAAATCAATGGGGCTCGGTAAAGCCTGCGCGCTGATCACCGACGGACGCTTCTCCGGCGGCACCTCTGGTCTTTCCATCGGCCACGTCTCGCCGGAAGCGGCAAGCGGCGGTAGCATTGGCCTGATTGAAGACGGCGACCTGATCGCTATCGACATTCCGAACCGTGGCATTCAGTTACAGGTAAGCGATGCCGAACTGGCGGCGCGTCGTGAAGCGCAGGAAGCTCGTGGCGACAAAGCCTGGACGCCGAAAAACCGTGAACGCCAGGTTTCCTTTGCGCTGCGTGCCTACGCCAGCCTGGCAACCAGCGCCGACAAAGGCGCGGTGCGCGATAAATCGAAACTGGGGGGTTAATGATGGCAGACTCACAACCCCTGTCCGGTGCCCCTGAAGGTGCCGAATATTTAAGAGCGGTGCTGCGCGCGCCGGTCTACGAAGCGGCGCAGGTCACGCCGCTACAGAAAATGGAAAAACTGTCGTCGCGTCTTGATAACGTGATTCTGGTGAAGCGCGAAGATCGCCAGCCAGTACACAGCTTTAAGCTGCGCGGCGCATACGCCATGATGGCGGGCCTGACGGAAGAACAAAAAGCGCACGGCGTGATCACCGCTTCTGCGGGTAACCACGCGCAGGGCGTCGCGTTTTCTTCCGCACGGTTAGGCGTGAAGGCGCTGATCGTCATGCCAACCGCCACCGCCGATATCAAAGTTGATGCGGTGCGCGGCTTTGGCGGCGAAGTGCTGCTTCATGGCGCGAACTTTGACGAAGCGAAAGCGAAAGCGATCGAACTGTCACAGCAGCAGGGCTTCACCTGGGTGCCGCCGTTCGACCATCCGATGGTGATCGCCGGGCAAGGCACGCTGGCGCTGGAACTGCTCCAGCAGGACGCCCATCTCGACCGCGTATTTGTACCGGTCGGCGGCGGCGGTCTGGCGGCGGGCGTCGCGGTACTTATCAAACAACTGATGCCACAAATCAAAGTGATCGCCGTGGAAGCGGAAGATTCCGCCTGCCTGAAAGCGGCACTTGATGCAGGTCATCCCATTGATCTGCCCCGCGTGGGGCTGTTTGCTGAAGGCGTCGCGGTAAAACGCATCGGCGATGAAACCTTCCGTTTGTGCCAGGAGTATCTTGACGACATCATCACCGTCGATAGCGATGCCATCTGTGCGGCGATGAAAGACCTGTTCGAAGATGTGCGCGCAGTGGCGGAACCCTCCGGCGCGCTGGCGCTGGCGGGGATGAAAAAATACATCGCCCAGCACAACATTCGCGGTGAACGGCTGGCGCATATTCTTTCCGGTGCCAACGTGAACTTTCACGGTCTGCGCTACGTCTCGGAACGCTGCGAACTGGGCGAACAGCGTGAAGCGTTACTGGCGGTGACCATTCCGGAAGAAAAGGGCAGCTTCCTCAAATTCTGCCAGTTACTTGGTGGGCGCTCGGTCACCGAGTTCAACTACCGCTTTGCTGATGCCAAAAACGCCTGCATTTTTGTCGGCGTGCGCCTGAGCCGCGGTCTCGAAGAGCGCAAAGAAATTTTGCAGATGCTCAACGACGGTGGCTACAGCGTGGTTGATCTCTCCGACGACGAAATGGCGAAGCTGCATGTGCGCTATATGGTTGGCGGGCGTCCATCGCATCCGTTGCAGGAACGCCTCTACAGCTTCGAATTCCCGGAATCACCGGGCGCGCTGCTGCGCTTCCTCAACACGCTGGGTACGCACTGGAACATTTCTTTGTTCCATTATCGCAGCCATGGCACCGACTACGGGCGCGTACTGGCGGCGTTCGAGCTTGGCGATCATGAGCCGGATTTTGAAACCCGGCTGAATGAACTGGGCTACGATTGCCACGACGAAACCAATAACCCGGCGTTCAGGTTCTTTTTGGCGGGTTAGTGGTTCGGCAAAATCTTCCAGAATGCCTCAATCAGCGGCTCATGCAGCCGCTTTTTTTGCGCACACACGCCCAGCTCAAACGGCGTTTTTTCATCACTGCGCTCTAAAATCATCACGCGGTTACGCACCGGTTCCGGGCTGTTATCCAGCACCACTTCCGGCAACAGCGCCACGCCACAGCCGAGCGCCACCATCGATACCATCGCTTCATGCCCGCCAACCGTGGCGTAAATCATTGGGTTGCTGATTTTGTTACGCCGAAACCACAGTTCAATGCGGCGGCGTACCGGTCCCTGATCGGCCATGATAAACGGCACTGTAGACCAGTCGGGCTTTTCGACAGATACCTGATTACGCACCGGGCAGGGCAGCGCGGGAGCAATCAGCACCACCGCCAGATTCTCCAGCATCGAAAATGCCACCGCGCCGGGCAAGGTTTCCGGTTTTCCGGCAATCGCCAAATCTGCTTCGCCAGTGACCACCTTTTCCATTGCATCCGCCGCATCACCGGTAGTGAGTTTGATCTCCACTGACGGGTGTTCCGCGCGGAAGCGATCCAGAATCGGCGGCAGATGGCTGTAGGCAGCGGTCACCGAGCAGAAGATATGTAATTCGCCAGAGAGCGACGGCCCTTGCTGATCGATGGTGTGACGCAATTGCTGATATTGCAACAGCGTTTGCTGGGCGAAAACGCGCAGTTCTTCGCCCGCTTCCGTCAGCGTTACCGTGCGGTTATCACGCACAAACAGCGGCTGACCGAGATCTTCTTCCAGGCGCTGTATTTGTCGCGAAAGCGTAGACGGGCTAACGTGCATTGCTCGCGCGCTACGGCCAAAATGGCGGCTTTCCGCCAGATGCAGGAAGGTTTTCAGATCGCGTAAATCCAATGGCGCAGCCCTCAATGTTGGCGTTGCAGAAATTGCAATGTGATGTTGTGAATATATCAATTTCCGCAATGAATTTCCTGTCATATAGTGAATTCATTCTCGCAAACGCGAACCGAACAATAAGAAGCACAACATCACGAGGAATCACCATGGCTAACTACTTCAATACACTGAATCTGCGCCAGCAGCTGGCACAGCTGGGCAAATGTCGCTTTATGGGGCGCGATGAATTCGCCGATGGCGCGAGCTACCTTCAGGGTAAAAAAGTAGTCATCGTCGGTTGTGGTGCACAGGGTCTGAACCAGGGCCTGAACATGCGTGATTCTGGTCTGGATATTTCTTACGCTCTGCGTAAAGAAGCGATTGCCGAGAAGCGCGCATCCTGGCGTAAAGCGACCGAAAATGGTTTTAAAGTTGGTACTTACGAAGAACTGATCCCGCAGGCGGATCTGGTGGTTAACCTGACGCCGGACAAGCAGCACTCTGATGTAGTGCGCACCGTACAGCCACTGATGAAAGACGGCGCGGCGCTGGGTTACTCGCACGGTTTTAACATCGTCGAAGTAGGCGAGCAGATCCGTAAAGACATCACCGTAGTAATGGTTGCGCCGAAATGCCCTGGCACCGAAGTGCGTGAAGAATACAAACGTGGATTCGGCGTACCGACGCTGATTGCCGTTCACCCGGAAAACGATCCGAAAGGCGAAGGCATGGCGATCGCTAAAGCATGGGCGGCTGCAACCGGCGGTCACCGTGCGGGCGTGCTGGAATCCTCTTTTGTTGCGGAAGTGAAATCTGACCTGATGGGCGAGCAAACCATCCTGTGCGGTATGTTGCAGGCTGGTTCTCTGCTGTGCTTCGACAAACTGGTGGAAGAAGGCACCGATCCGGCATACGCAGAAAAACTGATTCAGTTCGGTTGGGAAACCATCACCGAAGCGCTGAAACAGGGCGGCATCACCCTGATGATGGACCGTCTTTCTAACCCGGCGAAACTGCGTGCTTACGCGCTGTCTGAACAGCTGAAAGAGATCATGGCACCGCTGTTCCAGAAACATATGGACGACATCATCTCTGGCGAATTCTCCTCCGGCATGATGGCTGACTGGGCCAACGACGATAAGAAACTGCTGACCTGGCGTGAAGAGACCGGCAAAACCGCCTTCGAAACCGCGCCGCAGTATGAAGGCAAAATCGGCGAGCAGGAGTACTTCGATAAAGGCGTACTGATGATCGCGATGGTAAAAGCAGGCGTTGAGTTGGCGTTTGAAACCATGGTTGATTCCGGCATCATCGAAGAGTCTGCTTACTATGAATCACTGCACGAACTGCCGCTGATTGCCAACACTATCGCTCGTAAGCGTCTGTACGAAATGAACGTGGTTATCTCTGATACCGCCGAGTACGGTAACTATCTGTTCTCTTACGCTTGTGTGCCGCTGCTGAAACCGTTTATGGCAGAGCTGCAACCGGGCGACCTGGGTAAAGCTATTCCGGAAGGTGCGGTAGATAACGCGCAGTTGCGTGATGTGAACGAAGCGATTCGCAGCCATGCGATTGAGCAGGTAGGTAAGAAACTGCGCGGCTATATGACAGATATGAAACGCATTGCTGTTGCGGGTTAAGTGCGATTCAGAGTTCAAGGCCTTCTCCTGAAGAAGGCCTTGCTGTTAGTTACGGTAAAGCACCTTAATGATGTGATACCCGAACTGGGTATGCAGCGGACCGGTTGGCTCCAGTACCGGACAAGAGAAAACCACTTTATCGAACGCCGGAACCATCTGGCCCTGGCGGAATTCACCTAAATCACCACCGCGTTTACCTGACGGGCAAATGGAGTGTTTCTTCGCCAGCTTGCCGAAATCGGCACCGTTCTTAATCTGCTCGAGAAGTTCCAGAGCCAGTTTCTCTTCTTTTACAAGGATATGCAGTGCAGCTGCTGTTTTTGCCATGATCGTGCCTTGAATTAAACATTGTCAGTCAGGGAGGGGGGACATATATGGCAAAAGCCCGGAAAATCCGGGCTTCGCAGGTCCCTCAAGGGGAGAAAACTTAGGGCCTCTATGGGCTACAGAGTCATTATCGGGGATGGTGATTTTATTGTCAATTTATGAGCGATATGGCATTGATTGACTTGATGACTGCCCTCTGTATGTCTGCAACCAACTCATGTGGCAAACATTGATTAAGATACCCCCGATAAGTCCTTGCTCTGTTTAATCGGTTTCGACTGACTTGTTGTACCAGGTCGGCTTTAGCCCAACGTATCTGCTGATCAAAGAAATGCATGTCATTGATAACATTACTGGCTATTTCAACATGCATTCCACGATTTAACTTGTCATGGTCGCGAGTGGTTGATAATGGAACGACGATACATGCGTTGCCATTAATTTTTCCGTTGAGCACGACAACCAACCTATTTTTTATCATCTCAGGTGGAATGCGGCCATCGTAATACGTCGTGCTGAACTGTCCATTCTGGCTAACAGGATAGTTACCAAAGTTGCATTCCAGTATTTCACCAACCTTGGGGCTGAAATTAATCGCCACGAGTAAACCTCTCCTTAGTAAACTCTGAAAAAGTAATAACACAACGTTACGACCCGATATTTTCTAAGTCTAATGGATTCATGATGAACTCCGGTTTCGGCCTTCCCTCTCTGATTTAAACATCCGCAGCCATCCGGTTAGCGGTTTTCACTCGGTCACATTCAAATGCGATTCTGCTACAATCCTCCCCCCCGTTCGAAGATTGAGCAATACACCTATGCGTCTAAACCCCGGCCAACAACAAGCTGTCGAATTCGTTACCGGCCCCTGCCTGGTGCTGGCAGGCGCGGGTTCCGGTAAAACTCGTGTCATCACCAATAAAATCGCCCATCTGATCCGCGGTTGCGGTTATCAGGCGCGACATATCGCGGCGGTGACCTTTACCAATAAGGCGGCGCGCGAGATGAAAGAGCGTGTCGGGCAGACGTTGGGTCGCAAAGAGGCGCGTGGGCTGATGATCTCCACCTTCCACACACTGGGGCTGGATATCATCAAACGCGAGTATGCGGCGCTTGGGATGAAAGCAAACTTCTCGTTGTTTGACGATACCGATCAGCTTGCTTTGCTTAAAGAGCTGACCGAGGGGCTGATTGAAGATGACAAAGTTCTCCTGCAACAGCTGATTTCGACCATCTCTAACTGGAAGAACGATCTCAAAACACCGTCCCAGGCGGCAGCCAGTGCGATTGGCGAGCGGGACCGTATTTTTGCCCATTGTTATGGGCTGTATGATGCACACCTGAAAGCCTGTAACGTTCTCGACTTCGATGATCTGATTTTATTGCCGACGTTGCTGCTGCAACGCAATGAAGAAGTCCGCGAGCGCTGGCAGAACAAAATTCGCTACCTGCTGGTGGATGAGTATCAGGACACCAACACCAGCCAGTATGAACTGGTGAAACTGCTGGTGGGCAGCCGCGCGCGCTTTACCGTAGTTGGCGATGACGACCAGTCGATCTACTCCTGGCGCGGTGCACGTCCGCAAAACCTGGTGCTGCTGAGTCAGGATTTCCCGGCACTGAAGGTGATTAAGCTTGAGCAGAACTACCGCTCTTCCGGACGTATTCTGAAAGCGGCGAACATCCTCATTGCCAATAACCCGCACGTCTTTGAAAAGCGTCTGTTCTCCGAACTGGGCTATGGCGCGGAGCTAAAAGTTTTAAGCGCGAATAACGAAGAACATGAAGCCGAGAGAGTCACCGGCGAGCTGATCGCGCATCACTTCGTCAATAAAACGCAGTACAAAGATTACGCCATTCTTTATCGCGGTAACCATCAGTCGCGGGTGTTTGAAAAATTCCTGATGCAAAACCGCATCCCGTACAAAATTTCTGGTGGTACGTCGTTTTTCTCTCGTCCTGAAATCAAGGATTTGCTGGCTTATCTGCGCGTGCTGACTAACCCGGACGATGACAGCGCATTTCTGCGTATTGTTAACACGCCGAAGCGAGAGATTGGCCCGGCTACGCTGAAAAAGCTGGGTGAGTGGGCGATGACGCGCAATAAAAGCATGTTTACCGCCAGCTTTGATATGGGCCTGAGTCAGACGCTTAGCGGACGTGGTTATGAAGCATTGACCCGCTTCACTCATTGGTTGGCAGAAATCCAGCGTCTGGCGGAGCGGGAGCCGATTGCCGCGGTACGCGATCTGATCCACGGCATGGATTATGAATCCTGGCTGTACGAAACATCGCCCAGCCCGAAAGCCGCCGAAATGCGCATGAAGAACGTCAACCAACTGTTTAGCTGGATGACGGAGATGCTGGAAGGTAGCGAACTGGATGAGCCGATGACGCTCACCCAGGTGGTGACGCGCTTTACTCTGCGCGACATGATGGAGCGCGGCGAGAGTGATGAAGAGTTAGATCAGGTACAACTGATGACTCTGCACGCGTCGAAAGGGCTGGAGTTTCCTTATGTCTACATGGTCGGTATGGAAGAAGGGTTTTTGCCGCACCAGAGCAGTATCGATGAAGATAATATCGATGAGGAGCGGCGGCTGGCCTATGTCGGCATTACCCGCGCCCAGAAGGAATTGACCTTTACGCTGTGTAAAGAACGCCGTCAGTACGGCGAACTGGTGCGCCCGGAGCCGAGCCGCTTTTTGCTGGAGCTGCCGCAGGATGATCTGATTTGGGAACAGGAGCGCAAAGTGGTCAGCGCCGAAGAACGGATGCAGAAAGGGCAAAGCCATCTGGCGAATCTGAAAGCGATGATGGCGGCAAAACGAGGGAAATAATCAAGGCCGGAAAAGATGCGTCAGCATCGCATCCGGCACTTACTCATTAATGCACTTCCAGCGGCCAGTGGACATAGCTCTGCCACTGGCTTTCCTGAGCAATAATCTCTTTACCCAGCGGATGTTGGGTTAGCCAACCTTGCGGAAGCGTCAAGGTCAACAGTTCATGGTTAGCCTGTAATGTCATCTCTGGCACGAGATCGTCACGGCGACGGCTGGCAAAAATGATGGCCAGGCGTAGTAAACGGCAGAGTTGTTCTGCGACGCGCGGCGGTACGGCATTTTGCTGATGCAGCGATGAGAGATCGACCGGATTCGTCTGGTTGAGCAGTAGCGTCGCCAGCAGTTTTTTCTGTGCGGGGGTAAAACCGGGAAGATCCAGATTACGTACCAGATAAGCAGCGTGTTGCGGCGCTTGTTTGAAGTCAACGCTCAGGCCGATTTCATGAAGCTGGCAGGCGCTGATGAGCAAATCGCGGCTTATTGCTTCAAGATGCCATTCGTTTTTCACCTGATCGAAGAAGTTAGCCGCAACTTTGGCTACGCGCTGTGCCTGATCAATATCGATCATAAAGCGGCGCTGAATATTACGCAGCGTACGGCTGCGAATATCCTGCTCGACGGTCAGATGCAACATGCCGTAGACCAGGCCTTCACGCAGCGCACCACCCGCCAGGGTCATACACTGAATATTCAGTTCGGTAAAAATGGCTATCAGGATTGCCAGACCACTCGGGAACACTAACGCACGTTCCAGCGTCAGCCCGTCAATCTCCAGTTCCTCCAGCCGACCGCAATGAATGGCTCGCTGTTTCAGTTGCTGCAACTTTTCCAGGGTAATGCGTTCATCCATCCCCTGTGCCATCATGATTTCCTGTAACGCCTGCACGGTGCCGGAAGCGCCAACGCACACTTTCCAGCCGTGATACCGTAATTCATCGGCAACCGGACGTAACACTTCGCGTGCCGCTTTTTCTGCAGCATCAAAATTTTCCTGCCCCAGATTACGATCGGCAAAATAGCGTTCCAGCCAGGTGACACAGCCCATCGACAGGCTGAACAACGAGGTGGTTTGTGCACCCGTGCCGGTTACCAGTTCAGTACTGGCACCGCCTATATCCACCACCAGGCGCTGATCGGCACCGCCAGTTGTGTGAGCAACGCCCTGATAAATCAGACGTGCTTCCTCTTCACCGCTGATCACCTGTACCGGACAACCGAGGATTTCCTGTGCTTTGGCAATAAAATCACCCGCATTGACGGCAAGTCGTAATGTCGCCGTAGCGACAACGCGAATTTGCGAGGGAGGGATATCTTGCAGACGTTCAGCAAACAGGCGCAGACATTGCCAACCGCGCTCCATTGCTTCATTAGAGAGGGCATTTTCGCTATTCAGGCCAGCAGCCAGACGCACTTTGCGTTTAATTCGCGTCAGCGTCTGGATGCTTCCAGCCACCTCGCGCACAACCAGCATATGAAAACTATTCGAACCGAGATCAATGGCTGCATACAGCGACGAGGTGGAACCCATACTCTTCATCCTTCAATCTGTCTCTGTGTTGGCTGCATTCTTTCACCTGAATCACTTACTACAGTAAGCTCATCGGGGTTCATTCTCTGGCCATCTTGATACAGTTTGAATGATTTTGAGTATGACATTTTTTATTTAACCTGAACGACGACGATTACGCGGAGCACCAGTACGACGCGGACCATTGCCTGTGCGCGGGCGCGTGAGGCGCAGCGGTTTAGGCAGATCGGTCATCAATGCGTCCGGATTGTATTTGCTTACCGGAATTGAGTGACCAATATAGGTCTCAATAGCAGGCAAATTCAATGCATACTCTTCACATGCCAGGCTGATGGAATGACCACTTGCGCCTGCACGACCTGTACGACCAATACGGTGAACGTAATCTTCACAGTCATCGGGTAAATCGTAGTTAAAGACGTGCGTCACAGCCGGGATATGCAGGCCACGCGCGGCAACGTCGGTGGCAACCAGAATATCCAGATCCCCACGGGTAAATTCATCAAGAATACGCAGACGTTTTTTCTGCGCGACATCGCCTGTCAACAAACCGACACGATGACCATCTGCCGCCAGGTGGCCCCAGATCTCTTCACAACGGTGTTTGGTGTTGGCGAAAATAATCGCTCTGTCTGGCCACTCTTCTTCGATCAGCGTTTGCAGCAAACGCATTTTTTCTTCGTTAGAAGGGTAGAAAAGCTCTTCTTTAATACGGTGGCCCGTTTTCTGTTCCGGTTCCACTTCAATATATTCGGCATTGTTCATCTGCTCGAACGCCAGTTCACGTACCCGGTACGAAAGCGTGGCGGAGAACAGCATGTTGAGGCGCTGGTTTGCAGGCGGCATACGGCGGAACAGCCAGCGGATATCTTTAATAAAGCCCAGATCGTACATACGATCGGCTTCGTCCAGTACCACTACCTGAATGGCACCGAGGTTAATGTGGTTCTGCTTGGTGTAGTCAATTAAACGCCCCGTGGTGCCAATCAGAATGTCAACGCCGCTTTCCAGCACTTTCAGCTGTTTGTCGTAGCCATCACCACCGTAAGCCAGACCCAGCTTCAGGCCGGTTGCATCCGCCAGCGGTTCCGCGTCGGCGTGGATCTGCACGGCAAGTTCACGCGTCGGTGCCATAATTAAGGCACGCGGTTGATTCACCTTGCGATCGGCAATCGCGGGATGAGAGAGAAGATAATGAAACGTTGACGTAAGAAACGCCATCGTTTTCCCGGTACCGGTTTGCGCCTGCCCGGCTACGTCACGACCCGCCAGCGTCAACGGAAGGGCCAGTGCCTGAATGGGCGTACAGTTATGAAACCCTTTTTTTTCAAGGGCTTCTACAACCTTCGGATGCAGGGCGAAGTCGGAAAACTTCTGTTCTGTTAAATGTGTTTTGCTCATAGTGTGGTAGAATATCAGCTTACTATTGCTTTACGAAAGCGTATCCGGTGAAATAAAGTCAACCTTTAGTTGGTTAATGTTACACCAACAACGAAACCAACACGCCAGGCTTATTCCTGTGGAGTTATATATGAGCGATAAAATTATTCACCTGACTGACGACAGTTTTGACACGGATGTACTCAAAGCGGACGGGGCGATCCTCGTCGATTTCTGGGCAGAGTGGTGCGGTCCGTGCAAAATGATCGCCCCGATTCTGGATGAAATCGCTGACGAATATCAGGGCAAACTGACCGTTGCAAAACTGAACATCGATCAAAACCCTGGCACTGCGCCGAAATATGGCATCCGTGGTATCCCGACTCTGCTGCTGTTCAAAAACGGTGAAGTGGCGGCAACCAAAGTGGGCGCACTGTCTAAAGGTCAGTTGAAAGAGTTCCTCGACGCTAACCTGGCGTAAGGGAATTTCATGTTCGGGTGCCCCGTCGCTAAAAACTGGACGCCCGGCGTGAGTCATGCTAACTTAGTGTTGACTTCGTATTAAACATACCTTATTAAGTTTGAATCTTGTAATTTCCAACGCTTCCCGTTTTATCTTAAATGCGAAGTGAACAGATTTCTGGCTCGTCACTCAATCCGTCTTGTCGTTTCAGTTCTGCGTACTCTCCTGTGACCAGGCAGCGAAAAGACATGAGTCGATGACCGTAAACAGGCATGGATGATCCTGCCATACCATTCACAACATTAAGTTCGAGATTTACCCCAAGTTTAAGAACTCACACCACTATGAATCTTACCGAATTAAAGAATACGCCGGTTTCTGAGCTGATCACTCTCGGCGAAAATATGGGGCTGGAAAACCTGGCTCGTATGCGTAAGCAGGACATTATTTTTGCCATCCTGAAGCAGCACGCAAAGAGTGGCGAAGATATCTTTGGTGATGGCGTACTGGAGATATTGCAGGATGGATTTGGTTTCCTCCGTTCCGCAGACAGCTCCTACCTCGCCGGTCCTGATGACATCTACGTTTCCCCTAGCCAAATCCGCCGTTTCAACCTCCGCACTGGTGATACCATCTCTGGTAAGATTCGCCCGCCGAAAGAAGGTGAACGCTATTTTGCGCTGCTGAAAGTTAACGAAGTTAACTTCGACAAACCTGAAAACGCCCGCAACAAAATCCTCTTTGAGAACTTAACCCCGCTGCACGCAAACTCTCGTCTGCGTATGGAACGTGGTAACGGTTCTACGGAAGATTTAACCGCTCGCGTACTGGATCTGGCATCACCTATCGGTCGTGGTCAGCGTGGTCTGATTGTGGCACCGCCGAAAGCCGGTAAAACCATGCTGCTGCAGAACATTGCTCAGAGCATTGCTTACAACCACCCGGATTGCGTACTGATGGTTCTGCTGATCGACGAACGTCCGGAAGAAGTAACCGAGATGCAGCGTCTGGTTAAAGGTGAAGTTGTTGCTTCTACCTTTGACGAACCCGCATCTCGCCACGTTCAGGTTGCGGAAATGGTGATCGAGAAGGCGAAACGCCTGGTTGAGCACAAGAAAGACGTTATCATTCTGCTCGACTCCATCACTCGTCTGGCGCGCGCTTACAACACCGTTGTTCCGGCGTCAGGTAAAGTGCTGACCGGTGGTGTGGATGCCAACGCCCTGCATCGTCCGAAACGCTTCTTCGGTGCGGCGCGTAACGTGGAAGAGGGCGGCAGCCTGACCATCATCGCTACCGCGCTTATCGATACCGGTTCCAAGATGGACGAAGTTATCTACGAAGAGTTTAAAGGTACAGGCAACATGGAACTGCACCTCTCTCGTAAGATCGCTGAAAAACGCGTCTTCCCGGCAATCGACTACAACCGTTCCGGTACCCGTAAAGAAGAGCTGCTCACTACTCAGGAAGAACTGCAGAAAATGTGGATCCTGCGCAAAATCATTCACCCGATGGGCGAAATCGATGCAATGGAATTCCTCATTAATAAACTGGCAATGACCAAGACCAATGACGATTTCTTCGAAATGATGAAACGCTCATAAATTTGTCTTATGCCAAAAACGCCACGTGTTTACGTGGCGTTTTGTTTTTATATCTGTAATCTTAACGGCGTTATAACAAATACGAGTTATGTTTGTTTATTGCGCATAACACGAATCACGTGGTTGTTTTTTGCACAAGGTTGGTGGGTTCAGAGCAGAGTTTCCCTTCTGAATAATGGCCTTCGTGGTTATACTTCTGCTAATAATTTTCTCTGAGAGCATGCATTGTGAATTTACTGACAGTGAGTACTGATCTCATCAGTATTTTTTTATTCACGACACTGTTTCTGTTTTTTGCCCGTAAGGTGGCAAAAAAAGTCGGTTTAGTGGATAAACCTAACTTCCGCAAACGTCACCAGGGATTGATACCTCTCGTTGGGGGGATTTCGGTTTACGCAGGGATTTGCTTCACGTTCGGAATTGTCGATTACTATATTCCGCATGCATCTCTCTATCTCGCTTGTGCCGGTGTGCTTGTTTTCATTGGCGCGCTGGATGACCGTTTTGATATCAGCGTAAAAATCCGTGCCACCATACAGGCCGCTGTTGGCATTGTTATGATGGTGTTCGGCAAACTTTATCTCAGTAGCCTGGGTTATATCTTTGGCTCCTGGGAGATGGTGCTCGGACCGTTTGGCTACTTCCTGACGCTATTTGCCGTCTGGGCGGCCATTAATGCGTTCAACATGGTTGATGGCATTGATGGCTTGCTGGGCGGGTTGTCCTGCGTCTCGTTTGCAGCAATCGGTATGATTTTGTGGTTCGACGGGCAAACCAGCCTTGCAATCTGGTGTTTTGCGATGATCGCCGCCATCCTGCCATACATCATGCTTAACCTTGGTATCCTGGGTCGCCGCTACAAAGTCTTTATGGGTGATGCGGGCAGTACGCTGATTGGTTTTACCGTTATCTGGATCCTGCTCGAAACGACCCAGGGCAAAACCCATCCCATCAGCCCGGTTACCGCTTTGTGGATAATCGCCATTCCGCTAATGGATATGGTGGCGATTATGTACCGTCGCCTGCGTAAAGGCATGAGTCCGTTCTCTCCTGATCGCCAGCATATTCACCATTTGATCATGCGTGCCGGGTTTACTTCCCGCCAGGCGTTTGTGCTGATTACCCTTGCCGCAGCTCTGCTCGCCTCCATTGGGGTGCTGGCAGAATATTCTCATTTTGTCCCGGAGTGGGTCATGCTGGTGCTCTTTTTGCTAGCATTCTTCCTCTATGGATATTGCATTAAGCGTGCCTGGAAAGTTGCTCGCTTTATTAAGCGCGTAAAACGCAGACTGCGTAGAAATCGTGGTGGCAGCCCCAATTTAACCAAATAAATGAGGATGTGATGACACAACCAATGCCTGGGAAACCGGCCGAAGACGCTGAAAATGAACTGGATATTCGTGGGTTGTTTCGTACCTTGTGGGCTGGGAAGCTATGGATTATTGGCATGGGGCTGGCGTTTGCGTTAATCGCGCTGGCGTATACGTTTTTTGCTCGTCAGGAGTGGAGCTCGACGGCGATTACCGATCGTCCAACGGTGAATATGCTGGGGGGATATTACTCGCAGCAGCAATTTTTGCGTAACCTGGATGTCCGTTCAAACATGGCTTCTGCCGACCAACCATCGGTCATGGACGAAGCCTATAAAGAGTTTGTTATGCAACTGGCCTCGTGGGATACCCGCAGAGAGTTCTGGCTGCAAACCGACTATTACAAGCAGCGGATGGTGGGCAACAGCAAAGCCGATGCGGCGTTGCTGGATGAAATGATTAACAACATCCAGTTTATCCCCGGAGACTTTACCCGCGCGGTCAATGACAGCGTGAAGCTGATTGCCGAAACCGCGCCTGACGCTAATAACCTGTTACGTCAGTATGTTGCTTTTGCCAGCCAGCGTGCAGCCAGCCATCTGAATGATGAGCTGAAAGGTGCATGGGCGGCACGTACCATCCAGATGAAAGCTCAGGTGAAGCGTCAGGAAGAGGTGGCGAAAGCTATCTACGACCGCCGGATGAACAGTATTGAACAGGCGCTGAAAATTGCTGAGCAGCATAATATTTCGCGCAGTGCGACAGATGTGCCTGCCGAGGAATTACCTGATTCAGAAATGTTCCTGCTTGGGCGTCCAATGCTCCAGGCTCGACTGGAAAATTTACAGGCCGTCGGTCCGGCCTTTGATCTCGACTATGATCAGAATCGGGCCATGTTAAACACCCTGAATGTTGGTCCAACCCTGGATCCGCGTTTTCAGACCTATCGCTATTTGCGTACGCCGGAAGAACCGGTAAAACGCGATAGCCCACGTCGTGCCTTCCTGATGATTATGTGGGGCATTGTCGGGGGGCTGATCGGGGCTGGTGTCGCATTAACCCGCCGTTGCTCGAAATAGCAACACTGCTGCGGTGAGCGCAAAGGCGCTCGCCGCTTATTCGAAGAGAATCGATGTGAAAGTACTGACTGTATTTGGTACGCGCCCGGAAGCCATCAAGATGGCGCCGTTGGTGCATGCGTTGGCAAAAGATCCTTTTTTTGAGGCTAAAGTTTGCGTCACTGCGCAGCATCGGGAGATGCTCGATCAGGTGCTGAAACTCTTTTCCATTGTACCTGACTACGATCTCAACATAATGCAGCCAGGACAGGGCCTGACAGAGATAACCTGTCGGATTCTGGAAGGGCTAAAACCAATTCTTGCCGAGTTCAAACCAGACGTCGTGCTGGTTCACGGCGATACTACTACAACGCTGGCAACCAGCCTGGCGGCGTTTTATCAGCGTATTCCTGTTGGTCACGTTGAGGCTGGTCTGCGCACGGGCGATCTCTATTCGCCGTGGCCGGAAGAGGCTAACCGTACATTGACCGGGCATCTGGCGATGTATCACTTCTCTCCAACCGAAACTTCCCGGCAAAACTTGCTGCGTGAAAATGTTGCTGACAGCCGAATCTTCATTACCGGTAATACAGTTATTGATGCACTGTTATGGGTGCGTGACCAGGTGATGAGCAGCGATACGCTGCGTTCAGAACTGGCGGCAAATTACCCGTTTATCGACCCCAATAAAAAAATGATTCTGGTGACCGGTCACAGGCGTGAGAGCTTCGGTCGTGGCTTTGAAGAAATCTGCCATGCGCTGGCAGACATCGCCACCACGCACCAGGACATCCAGATTGTCTATCCAGTGCATCTCAACCCGAACGTCAGAGAGCCGGTCAATCGCATTCTGGGGCACGTGAAAAATGTCATTCTGATCGATCCCCAGGAGTATTTACCGTTTGTCTGGCTGATGAACCACGCCTGGCTGATTTTGACCGACTCAGGCGGCATTCAGGAAGAAGCGCCTTCGCTGGGGAAACCGGTGCTGGTAATGCGCGATACCACTGAGCGTCCGGAAGCGGTGACGGCGGGTACGGTGCGTCTGGTAGGCACGGATAAGCAGCGAATTGTCGAGGAAGTGACGCGTCTTTTAAAAGACGAAAACGAATATCAAGCTATGAGCCGCGCCCATAACCCGTATGGTGATGGTCAGGCATGCTCTCGCATTCTGGAAGCGTTAAAAAATAATCGGATATCACTATGAGTTTTGCGACCATTTCTGTTATCGGACTGGGTTACATCGGGCTGCCTACAGCAGCTGCGTTTGCCTCTCGGCAAAAACAGGTGATTGGTGTCGATATCAACAAACATGCGGTTGATACCATCAATCGTGGCGAAATCCATATCGTCGAACCTGATTTGGCGAGCGTAGTAAAAACTGCCGTAGAAGGCGGTTTTTTACGAGCGAGCACGACGCCAGTTGAAGCGGATGCCTGGCTGATTGCTGTACCCACGCCGTTTAAAGGCGATCATGAGCCAGATATGACCTACGTTGAATCGGCTGCTCGCTCCATTGCGCCAGTGCTGAAAAAAGGCGCGCTGGTGATCCTTGAATCCACCTCGCCGGTGGGGTCAACCGAGAAGATGGCAGAATGGTTAGCAGAGATGCGTCCAGATCTCACTTTCCCGCAGCAGGTGGGCGAGCAGGCGGACGTCAACATTGCTTACTGCCCGGAACGCGTGTTACCGGGCCAGGTAATGGTCGAGCTGATTAAAAACGATCGCGTGATTGGTGGTATGACGCCGGTTTGTTCGGCCCGCGCCAGCGAACTGTACAAAATTTTCCTCGAAGGTGAGTGTGTCGTCACTAACTCGCGGACGGCGGAAATGTGTAAGCTCACCGAAAACAGCTTCCGCGATGTGAATATCGCTTTTGCTAACGAACTGTCGCTGATTTGTGCCGATCAGGGAATTAACGTCTGGGAACTGATTCGCCTGGCGAATCGCCACCCTCGCGTCAATATTCTTCAGCCTGGCCCTGGCGTGGGCGGTCACTGCATCGCTGTTGATCCGTGGTTTATCGTGGCACAGAACCCCCAGCAGGCGCGGCTTATCCGTACTGCGCGCGAAGTGAACGATCACAAACCGTTCTGGGTTATCGATCAGGTGAAAGCGGCGGTTGCCGACTGCCTTGCTGCTACCGATAAACGCGCCAGTGAACTGAAAATCGCCTGCTTTGGTCTGGCGTTTAAACCGAATATTGATGACCTGCGCGAAAGCCCGGCGATGGAAATCGCTGAACTGATCGCCCAGTGGCATAGCGGCGAAACGCTGGTTGTTGAGCCTAACATCCACCAGTTGCCGAAAAAACTGACCGGGCTTTGTACTCTGGCGCAGCTTGACGAGGCGCTGGCAACGGCAGACGTGCTGGTGATGCTGGTCGATCATATCCAGTTCAAAGCCATCAGCGGCGACAACGTTCGTCAGCAATATGTCGTCGATGCTAAAGGAGTCTGGCGCTGATACTGATTACCGTGAATGACTGTTTTGAGGGAGTCACACAATGCCCGTCCGCGCCAGTATTGAGCCACTAACCTGGGAAAACGCCTTCTTTGGTGTTAACAGCGCCATTGTGCGCATTACGTCTGAAGCACCGCTCCTGACGCCAGACGCGTTAGCGCCGTGGTCACGGGTGCAGGCCAAAATTGCGGCATCAAATACGGGTGAACTGGATGCCCTGCAACAGCTGGGATTCTCCCTGGTAGAAGGTGAAGTTGATTTGGCGCTACCCGTGAACAATGTCGGTGATAGCGGCGCAGAAGTGGCACAAGAGACAGATATTCCCGCATTACGTCAGTTAGCCAGCGCCGCATTTGCGCAAAGCCGTTTTCGTGCGCCGTGGTATGCGCCTGACGCCAGCGGTCGCTTTTATGCACAGTGGATTGAAAATGCCGTGCGCGGCACCTTTGATCATCAATGTCTGATTTTACGTGCGGCGTCCGGCGCTATTCGCGGCTATGTCTCTTTACGGGAACTCAATGCGACAGATGCGCGAATTGGCCTGCTGGCTGGACGCGGTGCAGGTGCTGAGCTGATGCAAACGGCGCTAAACTGGGCGTATGCTCGCGGTAAAACAACTTTGCGGGTGGCGACCCAGATGGGCAACACCGCCGCGCTTAAACGATACATACAAAGTGGTGCGAATGTAGAAAGCACCGCGTACTGGTTATACAGGTGATCACATGATTCCATTTAACGCACCGCCGGTGGTGGGAACCGAACTCGACTATATGCAGTCGGCAATGGGTAGCGGCAAACTGTGTGGCGATGGCGGTTTTACCCGTCGCTGCCAGCAGTGGCTGGAGCAACGTTTTGGCAGCGCCAAAGTGTTACTGACGCCGTCCTGCACCGCTTCGCTGGAGATGGCGGCGCTGCTGCTCGATATCCAGCCTGGCGATGAAGTGATCATGCCGAGCTACACCTTTGTCTCCACTGCCAATGCCTTTGTGCTGCGTGGCGCAAAAATCGTTTTTGTGGATGTTCGCCCGGACACCATGAACATCGACGAAACGTTGATTGAAGCAGCGATCACCGACAAAACGCGCGTTATCGTGCCGGTCCATTACGCGGGTGTGGCCTGCGAAATGGACACCATTATGGCGTTGGCGAAAAAGCATAATCTGTTTGTGGTGGAAGATGCTGCTCAGGGCGTGATGTCCACTTACAAAGGGCGTGCACTGGGAACCATTGGTCATATTGGCTGCTTTAGCTTCCATGAAACCAAAAACTACACGGCGGGCGGTGAAGGCGGCGCGACGCTGATTAACGATAAAGCGTTGATCGAACGAGCCGAGATCATCCGTGAAAAAGGCACAAACCGCAGCCAGTTCTTCCGTGGTCAGGTCGATAAATATACCTGGCGCGATATCGGCTCCAGCTATTTGATGTCCGATCTGCAAGCTGCTTACCTGTGGGCGCAACTGGAAGCAGCAGATCGTATCAATCAGCAACGTCTGGCGCTGTGGCAAAACTACTACGATGCGTTAGCACCTCTGGCGAAAGCCGGGCGTATCGAGCTGCCGTCGATTCCCGATGGCTGCGTGCAGAACGCGCATATGTTCTACATTAAACTGCGGGATATTGATGACCGGAGCGCGTTGATTAACTTTCTGAAAGAAGCGGAAATCATGGCGGTGTTCCATTACATTCCGCTGCACGGTTGCCCTGCGGGGGAACGCTTTGGTGAGTTCCACGGTGAAGATCGCTACACCACCAAAGAGAGTGAGCGCCTGCTGCGCCTGCCGCTGTTCTACAACCTGTCGCCCGTCAATCAGCGTACGGTAATTGCGACTTTGTTGAACTACTTCTCCTGATATGTCGTTGGCAAAAGCGTCCTTGTGGACGGCGGCCAGTACACTGGTCAAGATTGGTGCCGGGTTACTGGTCGGTAAGTTGCTGGCGGTGTCATTTGGTCCGGCGGGGCTTGGGCTGGCGGCAAATTTCCGCCAGTTGATTACCGTGCTCGGCGTGCTTGCCGGGGCTGGCATCTTTAATGGCGTAACCAAATACGTTGCTCAGTACCATGATAATCCCCAACAGCTGCGCCGCGTGGTCGGCACTTCATCAGCGATGGTACTTGGCTTCTCTACGCTAATGGCGCTGGTTTTTGTGCTGGCAGCAGCGCCAATCAGCCAGGGATTGTTTGGTAATACCGACTATCAGGGACTGGTGCGTTTAGTGGCGCTGGTGCAAATGGGGATTGCCTGGGGCAACCTGTTACTGGCGTTGATGAAAGGCTTTCGCGATGCCGCAGGTAATGCGTTATCCCTGATTGTCGGCAGCTTGATTGGCGTTTTTGCGTACTACGTCAGTTACCGTTTGGGCGGTTATGAAGGGGCGTTGCTGGGTCTGGCGCTGATTCCCGCGCTGGTGGTGATTCCTGCCGTCATCATGCTAATTAAGCGTGGTGCAATCCCGTTAAGCTATCTGAAACCCAGCTGGGATAACGGCCTGGCAGGGCAGTTGAGCAAATTTACGCTCATGGCGTTGATTACGTCGGTGACCTTGCCTGTTGCTTACATCATGATGCGTAAACTGCTGGCGGCGCAGTATAGCTGGGATGAGGTGGGGATCTGGCAAGGGGTGAGCAGTATTTCCGATGCCTACCTGCAATTTATTACGGCATCGTTCAGCGTATATTTGCTGCCCACGTTGTCGCGGCTAACGGAAAAGCGCGATATCACCCGGGAAGTGGTTAAATCGCTGAAATTCGTCTTACCGGCAGTGGCGGCGGCGAGTTTTACCGTCTGGTTGCTGCGTGATTTTGCTATCTGGCTGCTGTTGTCGAATAAATTTACCGCTATGCGCGATCTCTTTGCCTGGCAGTTAGTGGGTGATGTGTTAAAAGTGGGCGCTTATGTCTTTGGTTATCTGGTGATCGCCAAAGCGTCACTGCGGTTTTATATTCTGGCGGAAGTCAGCCAGTTCACTTTATTGATGGTATTTGCCCACTGGCTAATCCCTGCGCATGGTGCACTGGGCGCGGCGCAGGCCTATATGGCAACCTATATCGTCTATTTTTCTCTTTGTTGTGGCGTGTTTTTACTCTGGCGTAGGCGGGCATGACTGTACTGATTCACGTACTGGGATCGGATATCCCTCACCATAACCGAACCGTTCTGCGGTTTTTCAACGACGCGCTGGCCGCGACGAGCGAGCACGCGCGCGAGTTTATGGTTGTTGGCAAGGACGACGGCTTAAGTGATAGCTGTCCGGCGCTTTCTGTGCAATTTTTCCCTGGGAAAAAATCGCTGGCGGAAGCGGTCATCGCGAAAGCAAAAGCTAACCGTCAGCAGCGTTTTTTCTTCCACGGTCAGTTCAATCCCACACTGTGGCTGGCTCTGCTGAGTGGTGGCATTAAGCCCAGCCAGTTTTACTGGCATATCTGGGGGGCAGACCTGTACGAGCTTTCCAGTGGCTTGAGATATAAGCTTTTTTACCCACTACGTCGCCTGGCGCAAAAGCGAGTCGGCTGTGTATTTGCCACCCGCGGCGATTTGAGCTTTTTTGCCAAAACGCATCCAAAGGTGCGGGGCGAACTGCTGTACTTCCCGACGCGGATGGACCCTTCACTCAATATGATGGCGAATGATCGGCAACGTAAAGGGAAAATGACCATTCTGGTGGGGAACTCCGGCGACCGCAGCAATGAGCATATTGCTGCCTTGCGCGCCGTTCATCAGCAATTTGGCGATACGGTAAAAGTGGTGGTGCCGATGGGATATCCGCCTAATAACGAAGCGTACATCGAGGAAGTTCGTCAGGCGGGGCTGGCGTTATTCAGCGAAGAAAATCTGCAAATTCTGAACGAAAAACTGGAATTTGACGCCTATCTGGCGCTACTTCGTCAGTGCGATCTTGGTTACTTTATTTTTGCCCGCCAGCAGGGCATTGGTACGCTGTGCTTACTAATTCAGGCGGGCATTCCTTGTGTGCTTAACCGGGAAAATCCGTTCTGGCAGGATATGACGGAACAGCATTTGCCGGTGCTGTTTACTACCGACGATCTCAACGAGGATATTGTGCGTGAAGCGCAGCGCCAGTTGGCGTCGGTGGATAAAAACACCATTGCCTTCTTTAGCCCGAACTATCTGCAAGGCTGGCAGCGGGCGTTGGCGATTGCCGCCGGGGAGGTTGCATGAGTCTGCTGCAATTCAGTGGCCTGTTTGTTGTCTGGCTGCTCTGCACGCTGTTTATTGCCACGCTGACCTGGTTTGAGTTTCGCCGTGTGCGTTTTAACTTCAATGTCTTCTTTTCATTGCTGTTTTTGCTCACCTTTTTCTTCGGCTTCCCGCTGACCAGCGTGCTGGTATTTCGCTTTGATGTTGGTGTCGCGCCGCCAGAAATCTTGTTGCAGGCGTTGCTTTCTGCGGGCTGCTTCTACGCGGTTTACTACGTCACCTACAAAACCCGCCTACGCAAACGCGTTGCCGATGTACCGCGCCGTCCGCTGTTTACCATGAACCGCGTGGAGACCAATCTCACGTGGGTGATCCTGATGGGCGTCGCGCTGGTAAGCGTCGGCATCTTCTTCATGCACAACGGCTTTTTGCTGTTCCGGCTTAACTCCTACAGTCAGATCTTCTCCAGTGAAGTCTCCGGCGTGGCGTTAAAACGCTTCTTTTACTTTTTCATCCCGGCGATGCTGGTGGTCTACTTTCTGCGCCAGGACAGCAAAGCGTGGCTGTTTTTCCTCGTCAGCACGGTCGCCTTTGGCTTGCTGACTTATATGATTGTCGGCGGCACTCGCGCCAATATCATCATCGCATTCGCTATCTTCCTGTTTATTGGCATTATTCGCGGCTGGATTTCGTTGTGGATGCTGGCGGCGGCGGGCGTGCTGGGGATTGTGGGCATGTTCTGGCTGGCGCTAAAACGCTATGGAATGAATGTGAGCGGTGATGAAGCGTTCTATACGTTTCTCTATCTCACCCGCGATACCTTTTCGCCGTGGGAGAATCTGGCATTGCTGTTGCAGAACTACGACAACATCGACTTCCAGGGTCTGGCTCCCATTGTCCGCGATTTCTATGTCTTTATCCCTTCCTGGCTGTGGCCGGGTCGCCCGAGTATGGTACTGAACACCGCCAACTACTTTACCTGGGAAGTGCTGAATAACCACTCCGGGCTGGCGATCTCGCCTACGCTTATAGGCTCACTGGTGGTGATGGGCGGCGCGTTGTTCATCCCGCTCGGGGCGATTGTGGTTGGCCTGATCATCAAATGGTTCGACTGGCTGTATGAGCTGGGCAACCGCGAGACTAATCGCTATAAGGCTGCGATATTGCACAGTTTCTGCTTCGGGGCGATCTTCAATATGATCGTGCTGGCACGTGAAGGGCTGGATTCGTTTGTCTCACGCGTGGTCTTTTTTATCGTGGTCTTCGGCGCATGTCTGATGATCGCAAAACTGTTGTACTGGCTTTTTGAAAGCGCCGGACTCATTCATAAACGAACAAAATCATCGCTCCGGACGCAGGTTGAAGGATAACAATGAATAACAACACCACGGCACCGACCTATACGCTGCGTGGCTTACAGTTGATCGGTTGGCGTGATATGCAGCACGCCCTCGATTATCTGTTCGCTGACGGGCAGCTTAAGCAGGGAACGCTGGTTGCCATTAATGCTGAAAAAATGCTGACCATTGAAGATAACGCCGAGGTCAGGGAGTTAATTAACGCTGCCGAATTTAAATATGCGGATGGCATCAGCGTTGTACGTTCAGTACGTAAAAAGTACCCGCAGGCGCAGGTTTCCCGCGTTGCCGGGGCGGATCTCTGGGAAGAGCTGATGGCGCGCGCAGGCAAAGAAGGGACACCGGTATTTCTTGTGGGCGGTAAACCTGAAGTGCTGGCGCAAACTGAAGCTAAACTGCGCAACCAGTGGAATGTGAATATCGTTGGCAGCCAGGATGGTTATTTTAAACCCGAGCAGCGTCAGGCGCTGTTTGAACGCATTCATGCCAGCGGAGCGCAAATCGTCACCGTTGCGATGGGATCGCCAAAGCAGGAGATCTTCATGCGCGACTGCCGTCTGGTGCATCCAGATGCGCTGTATATGGGCGTTGGCGGGACTTACGATGTTTTCACCGGTCACGTGAAACGCGCACCGAAAATCTGGCAAACGCTGGGGCTGGAGTGGCTCTACCGCCTGCTTTCGCAGCCGAGCCGCCTTAAGCGTCAGCTTCGTTTGCTGCGTTATTTACGCTGGCATTACACCGGCAACCTCTGATTTTCCTCTCTCTGTAAAGCGACGGAGTGGTCACTTCGTCGCCTTCCTGCTTTTTTATTACACAAAGCATTCAAATTTTTAATGCTTTATTTGCCATTTCTCCTGAATTACGAAAACATTCGCAACACTCGATGTACCCATAACGATAACCGGTAACACCGGAAAGCATGCAAACACAACACGAGGATTTATGGCAGATAACAAACCAGAGCTACAGCGTGGGCTGGAAGCTCGACATATCGAACTCATCGCCCTGGGGGGCACCATTGGCGTCGGCCTGTTTATGGGGGCCGCCAGTACCCTGAAATGGGCCGGGCCATCCGTATTGTTGGCCTATATCATCGCCGGGCTGTTCGTCTTTTTCATCATGCGTTCAATGGGCGAAATGTTATTCCTCGAACCGGTTACCGGTTCGTTCGCCGTTTATGCGCATCGTTATATGAGCCCGTTCTTTGGCTATCTCACAGCCTGGTCTTACTGGTTTATGTGGATGGCGGTGGGGATCTCAGAAATCACCGCCATTGGCGTTTATGTCCAGTTCTGGTTCCCGGAGATGGCGCAGTGGATACCCGCATTGATCGCGGTGGCGCTGGTGGCGTTGGCGAATCTGGCGGCGGTGCGGTTGTACGGCGAAATCGAGTTCTGGTTCGCGATGATCAAAGTCACCACGATTATCGTGATGATTGTCATTGGCCTGGGCGTGATTTTCTTTGGCTTTGGCAATGGCGGGCAGTCGATTGGTTTTAGCAATCTCACAGAGCATGGCGGTTTCTTTGCGGGGGGCTGGAAAGGGTTCCTGACCGCGCTGTGTATTGTGGTGGCGTCCTACCAGGGCGTGGAGCTGATTGGCATTACTGCCGGTGAAGCGAAGAATCCGCAGGTGACGCTGCGCAGTGCCGTAGGCAAGGTGCTGTGGCGAATCCTGATTTTCTACGTAGGCGCGATTTTCGTTATCGTCACCATCTTCCCGTGGAATGAAATAGGCAGCAACGGCAGCCCGTTCGTACTGACTTTCGCCAAAATCGGCATTACCGCAGCGGCGGGCATTATCAACTTTGTGGTGCTGACGGCTGCGCTCTCTGGCTGTAACAGCGGCATGTACAGTTGCGGACGTATGCTCTACGCACTGGCGAAAAACCGTCAGTTACCGACGGCGATGGCGAAAGTTTCCCGTCACGGCGTACCGGTTGCGGGTGTGGCAGTATCTATTGCTATCCTGTTAATTGGCTCATGCCTGAACTACATCATTCCCAATCCGCAGCGTGTGTTTGTCTACGTCTACAGTGCCAGCGTGCTTCCGGGGATGGTGCCATGGTTTGTGATATTGATAAGCCAGCTGCGTTTTCGTCGTGCGCATAAAGCGGCGATTGCCAGCCATCCGTTCCGCTCAATCCTGTTCCCGTGGGTCAACTACGTAACAATGGCATTCCTGATTTGCGTTTTGATCGGCATGTACTTTAATGAAGATACGCGTATGTCGCTGTTTGTCGGCATCATCTTTATGCTGGCGGTGACGGCGATTTATAAAATTTTTGGGCTTAATCGCCACGGTAAAGCGCATAAACTGGAGGAATAAGCAGCAAAACGCACAAACCGTAACCAAACGCGCAATTTATTTAAAAAGGGACTAGACAGAGGGGTGGGAAGTCCGTATTATCCACCCCCGCAACGGCGCTAAGCGCCCGTAGCTCAGCTGGATAGAGCGCTGCCCTCCGGAGGCAGAGGTCTCAGGTTCGAATCCTGTCGGGCGCGCCATTTAGTCCCGGCGCTTGAGCTGCGGTGGTAGTAATACCGCGTAACAAGATTTGTAGTGGTGGCTATAGCTCAGTTGGTAGAGCCCTGGATTGTGATTCCAGTTGTCGTGGGTTCGAATCCCATTAGCCACCCCATTATTAGAAGTTGTGACAATGCGAAGGTGGCGGAATTGGTAGACGCGCTAGCTTCAGGTGTTAGTGTCCTTACGGACGTGGGGGTTCAAGTCCCCCCCCTCGCACCACGACTTTAAAGAATTGAACTAAAAATTCAAAAAGCAGTATTTCGGCGAGTAGCGCAGCTTGGTAGCGCAACTGGTTTGGGACCAGTGGGTCGGAGGTTCGAATCCTCTCTCGCCGACCAATTTTGAACCCCGCTTCGGCGGGGTTTTTTGTTGTGCACAGAAAACCCCCAGCTAGGCTGGGGGTTCCGGAAAGCTTTCAGCTTTAAGCCAGTTATTAAAACCCCTTTTGATTTGTTAAAACACCTTGCGGTCTGGCAACTG